>NZ_JBBGYS010000025.1:0-92962 GCF_037479595.1 Pseudomonas sp. MYb541
TAAGCGGCCGTTACCCAAATAACGGATATGTACCCCACCCAAAAAAACTGCCCCCGCATTCGAGCGCAATCCTACTTTTAGCTCAACCCTGAATCAGTTGAACCTGCGATAAAGCCTGCTCCACCACATTCTCCACCGTAAACCCAAACTTCTCCTGCAACTTCGCCAGCGGCGCCGACGCACCGAAGCTGTTCATCACCACTTTGGCGCCGGTCTGCCCCACATACCGGTCCCAACCCAATGGCCCAGCCTGTTCCACCACGACTCGCGCTTTCAGCGCTGGCGGCAACACGCTGTCGCGATAGGCCTGGTCCTGGTCTTCAAACAATTCCCAGCTGGGCATCGAAACGACGCGCGCAGCGATCCCTTCGCCTTTCAACTGTTCATACGCCGCCACGGCCAGGCTGACCTCGCTGCCGGTCGCCAGCAGAATCACTTTGGGCTCTTCGGCACTCGCCAGTACATAGGCCCCTTTGGCTGCCCCGGACGCCGCCGCATATTTCGTACGATCCAACGTCGGCAACGGCTGGCGCGACAACACCACACAGCTTGGCCGATGGGTTTGCGCCAAGGCGACCTTCCACAGTTCCAGGGTTTCGTTGGCATCGCCGGGCCGCAGCGTCAGCAACCCCGGTGTGGCGCGCAGTTGCGTGAGGTGTTCGATCGGCTGGTGCGTCGGCCCGTCTTCACCGACGCCAATCGAGTCATGGGTGAACACAAACACCACCGGCAACTCCATGATCGCCGCCAGGCGGATCGGTGGTTTCATATAGTCGCTGAACACCAGGAAGGTCGAGGTGTACGGCCGCAGGTAGGACAACGCCATGCCATTGGCAATCGCGCCCATGGCGTGTTCACGGATGCCGAAGTGCAGGTTGCGCCCGCTGTAGTCGTCGGCACTGAAACGCCCGGCGCCGTCGAAGGTGAGGTTGGTCTTGGTCGACGGTGACAGGTCTGCCGAGCCGCCGAGCAACCAGGGGATTTGTTGGGCAAACGCATTCAGTACTTCGCCACCGGCTGCGCGGCTGGCCACGCCCTTGGTATCGCTGTCGAAGTGCGGCAGATTGTCTTGCCAATGCTCGGGCATTTCCCCTGCGCGCATGCGGCGCAACTCGTCAGCCAGTTCCGGCTCGTACTGCTTTAGCTGCGACAGGTGCTGACTCCAGGTTTCGTATAACGCATGGCTGCGTTCCAACAGGGCATCACGCAAGAGGGTGCGCGCGTCGTCCGGCACCAGAAAACTTGAGTCCTGCGGCCAGCCATAAGCGGCCTTGGTCAGACGAATCTCATCATCACCCAATGGCTCGCCGTGGGCGGCGGCGGTGTTGTGCTTGTGGGGCGAGCCGTAGCCGATCACGCTGTCGACCACGATTAGGGTCGGCGCTCCTGTGTTCGCCTTGAATGTCTCCAACGCTGTGCTCAGCGCCTGCAAGTCATTGGCGTCAGTCACGTGCAACGTGTGCCAGCCATAGGCCTGGAAGCGCTTGATCACGTCTTCGCTGAACGCCAACTCGGTGTGCCCTTCGATACTGATGGTGTTGTTGTCGTAGATCCAGCACAGGTTCGCAAGCTTCAAATGCCCGGCCATCGACGCGGCTTCGCTGCTGATGCCTTCCATCATGTCGCCGTCACCGCACAGGGTGTAGACGTTGTAGTCGAACAACACCTTGCCATCACGGTTGAAACGCTCGGCCAACCAGCGCTCGGCCATCGCCATGCCGACGCTGTTGGCGCAGCCCTGGCCGAGTGGCCCGGTGGTGGTTTCCACGCCAGTGGTCATGCGGTACTCGGGATGGCCCGGGGTTTTTGAATCGGCCTGTCGGAACTGCTTGATGTCGTCCAGGCTGATCGCCGGCTGGCCAGTGCGCTTGCCATGGGCGTCGATTTCCACCACACCCGCCAGGTGCAACAGCGAGTACAGCAACATCGACGCATGCCCCACCGACAACACAAAGCGGTCACGGTTGGGCCAGTCGGGATGCTCCGGGTGATAACGCAGGAAGCGACTCCACAGCGTGTAACCCACCGGCGCCAGGCCCATGGGCGTGCCCGGATGGCCAGAATTGGCCTTCTGCACGGCGTCCATGGCCAGGGTACGGATTGTGTTGATGCATTGGGTGTCGACAGCGGTGGCGGCATGAGTCATGAAACCGGTCTCCCTCGAATGGCTATCTAGAGTGGAGGGCAGGGCGCCGCAAAGGTTTGATGCAAACACCTGCGCCGCGACGAACGGGGCTGTATTGACCCCGGACATGACAAGACCCCTCGCAATGGTCTAGCTTCTAGGGCGTAAGCCATTGATCAACTTGCGGAGGTACGCCATGCCAGTGAAACACGACCTGTATCAGGACTTGGGGTTGAGCAAGGAAGTCGTTCACGAACGCAGGGCGAGCAACAAACGTCTGGACTCGCTGCTCACTCAATACGATGACGCTGACAAGGAGGTGCTGAAGGCAGAATCGGCAAGCGCCAGCGATGAGGATGTGGAGAAGCTGAAGAAGAAACGACTGTTGATCAAAGATGAGATTGTGGCGAAGTTGAGGTAAGCCACCGTCCGCGTTCCTACAGGCGCGGACACATTTGTTCAGAATTGTCTGAAGGACAGGGCGGCTTTCACTGCCTATGATGCCCTCCGCCCACCCGGCTCTGGGGACTGTTGCGGCGCAAGGATTGCGCTGGTGAGCCGGGTGGGCACTTCATTTCAGGCCAGCAGTGCCTGTGTGCACGCATCAATCGAGCGCTGCTGCGTCTCGCCATACAGTTTCAATTCATCAATCGTCCGACGGCCCAGCGCCTTTTCAAATTCGGCCTGGTTCGAGTTGGCTGCGTAGTGACTCTGCGCCGCATCCCCCAGGTTTGACTGGAAAATCCCCGCCGCACTCACCGGCAGAAAATCTTCATACACCAGAGGCTCCACATCGATGTGGCCCGCTGCGATCAATGCGTCCAGGGTTCGCGGTTGATCAGCCGAACCGCGCGCCGCCAGGCCCTGCTCGGTTGTGAAGTAGCGGTAGTAGGCCAGGCCCTGTTCACGCATCTGCGCGTGATCATCCGGGAAGGCCTGGAAGTGCCGTTCCATCAATTCGACATAACGCGTGGCGTTGCCCTCATTGGGGAAAGCGCCCAGTTCGTCGCGCGCGGCGTTCAGTAACTGGTCGTACAGCGCACGGCCTTTGGGCGTGAGCGCTACGCCGCGTTGTTCGATTTCACCAAAGCGTGCGCTGTGGCTGCCTTGGGCGTCGGTGAAGGCGATGGGTTCATCCAGGGCCTTGAAGCTGGTTTGGCGCAGCAGGATTGGGCAGTGGCGGCGGGGTGGGCCTTCGATCACGGCCTTGGGGGTGATGCCCTTGCCGGGCATGGCGGCCTGGACGTGGTCGATGTCCAGGGTGCGCGGGGTCAGGTGGTTGATGTGCGGGCCTTTGAAGGCGACCACGTCGGCGATCAGGCGGTGCTGGTCGCTCAGTTGCTGGTACTGCGCGCCGGTGACGGTGGCGGTGTGGTGCCAGCGGAAGGTTTCCAAGGCCTGGCGGACAAATTCATCGGCGTTCTCAGCGTCGAGGCCTCCCTCCTTTTCCGCCTGTTCGATCAGCGCCAGGGCGCCAGGGGTGAAGATCGAGCGCTTGGCCAGGGCGGTTTCGGCAAAGGCGCGCAGGTCGGGGTTTTCGATCAGTTCCAGGCGCAACAACGAGGTGAACACACGAAACGGGCTGGTTTGCAGCGCTTGTTCATGCACGGCGCGAAACGCGGTGGAGTGCACAGGCACGCCAGCCGGTGTCAGGTCGTAGTAGCCCACCGGTTGCATGCCCATCACTGCGAACAGGCGGCTGATGGTCGCCAGTTCCTCAGCCGTGCCCAAGCGGATCGCGCCGTGGCGTTCCATGTCCAGGCGCTGGATTTCGCCAGTGCGTTGCAGCTGCTGCGCCAGGTGCGGCTGGGTGTCGAGCACGTGGGTATTGATCTCGGCCACCAGCTCCATCAGCGCGCCATACAGGGGAACTTCATCTCGGTACATGTCGGACATGGCCTTGGAAAAGCCCTTGCGGATCTCGTCTGGGCTGACATGTGCGGTGCTAGGCATAGAAAAATTCCTGATGGCTATGACGATAGAGGTGGCCTGTGCCTGGATTTTGTTGAGCGCAAGGCGCGCTTGCAAACGAAGAATCCTCAGGACTTCATTCTGCAAATGAATGAGATGACGTGAATATGACAAAAACCAGCCCCTGAGAAATTTCATTTAATGGCGGTTTTCCTAACTAATTCTTCACGGAGTCCGCCCCGGTCGGCATGAAAGAATCGTCACGTTTGCAAGGATGAAAACGCCGTTATGCACACCAGACACATAAAAAAATGTTTAGGGGCTGTCGTTAATGAAAATTTCTACACTGGCGTTGTCGATCACCGCCGCCGTTCTTGCACAACAGGCATTCGCTGATGATTTCGGGCTCGGTTCGCTGGGCACGGGCAACGGTCACAGCGGTTTCCTTGAAGACAGTCACGCGGCCATCAGCTCGCGGACCATGTACTACAGCGCGGATAACCGCTCGGGGACCAACAACGACCTGCGCGAAACCGCAACCGCGCTGCGTTTTGACTACAAATCCGGCTTCACCCAAGGCACCGTCGGCCTGGGGTTTGACGTCATGGCCTTCGGCGCGCTGCGTCTGGACGGTGGCGATGGCCACACGGCGGGCGCGGGCCTGTCGGGCAACGGCAACAGTTTCTTTCCGACCAAGAACAACGGCACTGAACCTGCCGATTCTTTCGGTCGCGCGGCGGGCAACGTGAAGTTCCGCATTTCCCAGACCGAGTTGCATGTGGGTGGTGGCTTGGCGCCGGTGTTGCCGATCCTGGTGTCCAACGACAGCCGCGTGGCGCCGCAGACCTTTGACGGCGGCATCCTGACCTCCAACGACATCCCCAACGTCACCTTCACCGGCGGTGAACTGAACCGCGCTGAAGGCCGTGCCTCCAGCAACTCTACGGGCTTGAGCGTGGCCGGTGGGACTCGCGACAGTGACAGCTTCAAGTTCGGTGGGGTGGACTACAAGCCGTTTGGCTCTTCCGACAACGTCATCGCGAAAAACCTGACGTTGCAGTACTACTATGCCCAGTTGCAGGACTTCTACAAACAGAACTACTTCGGCTTGGTCCACGTATTGCCGCTGGGCAATGACCAGTCGTTCAAGACCGACCTGCGCTACTTCGACAGCAGCAGCGACGGCAAGAACGGCGAGAGCGGCTACCAGTTCAACAACAACGGCGGCTACGCCAAGCACGCCAACGAAGTGGACAACAAAACCTACAGTGCGGCCTTCACCTACCAGTTGGGCGGCAGCAGCTTGATGCTCGGCCACATTGGCGTGGGTGACGACGGCGGCTTTGTGTGGGTGAACCAGGGCAGCCTGGCCGATCCGCACGCACAAGGCGCTGGCGGCAGTGACTTCTACCTGTTCACCGACGCCGTGGTCGGCCAGTTCTCCCGCGCGGGCGAGCAGGTCAACTTTGGTCAGTACTCGTATGACTTCAAGGCCTACGTGCCGGGTCTGAAGGCGTCCGTGGCTTACCTGGATGGCCGGGACATCAAGTCGAAGGTAGCCGGTGGCCCTGACCAGACAGAAAACGAAGCCGACTTCCGACTGGACTACGTTGTGCAGGCCGGTCCTCTGAAAGGTTTTGGTACGACTTTCCGTACCGGCACCTATCACGGCAAGAACACCGGCACCGCCGACCAGGACCAGACCCGCCTGATCTTCAACTACACCTACGCGATCTTCTAAGTCTTCATGTGCACCCGGGCGTCATTGGGCTCTACACTGCCTCTCACCTGGTAGGCGATGGACGACCCGATGACGGCCACACCCGACAACCGAATACTTGCAACCCTCGAAGGCCAACGCCTGGCGCAGCCGGATGCCGAGCGCTGGCGCGAGTGGGGCCCTTATTTAAGTGAACGCCAATGGGGCACAGTGCGCGAAGACTACAGCGCCGATGGTGACGCCTGGACCTACTTCCCCCATGAACACGCACGCAGCCGCGCCTATCGCTGGGGCGAGGATGGTTTAGCCGGTTTCAGCGACAAGTCCCAACGCTGGTGCTTGGGCCTGGCCCTGTGGAACGAACGTGACGCGATCCTCAAGGAGCGCCTGTTTGGCCTCAACAACGCCGAAGGCAACCACGGTGAAGACGTCAAGGAATTGTACTTTTTCGTCGACGGCGTACCGAGCCATGCCTACATGCGCATGCTCTACAAATACCCCCACGCCGCCTTTCCCTACGCCGACCTGATCAGCGAAAACGCCCGGCGTGGCCTGGCAGATGCCGAGTACGAGATCCTCGATACCGGCGTGTTCGAAGACAACCGCTACTGCGATGTCAGCGTCGAATATGCCAAGCATCAGCCTGACGACATTTTCATGCGCGTCACCCTGCACAATCGTTCGGACCAGCCAACGCGTTTGCAGGTGTTGCCCCAGCTGTGGGCGCGCAATGACTGGAGCTGGACCTTCGACGCGCCCAAGCCACAGTTGACGCGGGACGGGGAGCAGGTGCTGGCGCGTCATCATGAGTTGGCGGATCGCCATCTCAGTGCCTGGGGCCAGGACGGCATGGAATGGTTGTTCTGCGAGAACGAAACCAATGTCCCCCGGTTGGATGGGCAGGCGGCACCGGGGCCGTTCAAGGATGGGATCAATGATTACGTGGTCGGCGGTGAGCAATCGGCGGTTCGCCGTGACTGCGGCACCAAAGTCGCCGGACGCTTCATCCTCGATCTGGCAGGCCTGGAAAGCAAAACCCTCTATTTGCGTTTTGCCCCGGTCGACGCACCGCCTGTCAACGCCCGCAAGCTGTTCGAACAACGCCGCCAGGAGGCCGATGACTTCTACGCCGCCTTGCAACACGGCATTGCCAATGAGGACGCGCGTAATGTGCAGCGTCAGGCCCTGGCCGGGCTGCTGTGGTCCAAGCAGCTCTACTATTTCGACGTGAACCAATGGCTCGACGGCGACCCGGCACAACCTGCGCCGCCGCCCGAGCGCCTGCATATCCGCAATACCCATTGGCGGCACCTGTCGAATTTCGACATCCTTTCCATGCCCGACACCTGGGAGTACCCGTGGTACGCCTCGTGGGACCAAGGCTTCCAGGCAGTGGCCATTGCGCTGATCGATCCGGGCTATGCCAAGCAGCAACTGTTGCTGCTGGTGAAAGACCGCTTCATGCACCCCAACGGCCAGTTGCCGGCTTACGAATGGCGCTTCGACGACGCCAACCCGCCGGTGCATGCCTGGGCCAGTTGGCGGGTCTACCAGCAGGACAAGGCGCTGACTGGCGTAGGCGATATGGATTTCCTGGAGCGGATATTCCACAAGCTGCTGCTGAATTTCTCTTGGTGGGTCAATCGTAAGGACGCCGAAGGGCGCAATCTGTTCCAAGGCGGCTTCCTCGGACTGGACAATATCGCCTTGTTCGACCGCTCGGCCGCGTTGCCACCGGGTTACCAGCTGGATCAGGCCGACGGTACGGCGTGGGTCGCGGCCTATGCGCTGGACTTGATGCGCATCGCGCTGGAGCTGGCCAAGCGCAACGGCGTGTATGTCGACATCGCCGTAAAGTTCTTCGAGCATTTCCTGTATATCGCCGGCGCCATCAACCGCGTCGATGACAGTGCGGAAGGCCTGTGGGACGAGCAGGACCTGTTCTTCTACGATGTACTGCATCGCCCCGATGGCCAGAACGAACCGGTGCGCCTGCGTTCGATCGTCGGGCTGATGCCGCTGTTTGCCGTGCTGGTGCTGGAGCAGCGCGAGCATGAAGGCCTGGAAGGGTTGCGCGAGCGTTTGCTGGGCTTCATGAAGCACCGGCCCGACCTGGCCAAACTGGTCTCGCGCTGGAACGAGCCGGGGCAGGGCAATCGCCTTTTGCTGGCGCTTCTGCGCGGCGAACGCACCAAGGACCTGTTGCGGCGCATGTTGGATGACGAAGAGTTTTTGTCGGCCTTTGGCGTGCGCTCCCTGTCCAAGGCGTTTGCCGAACAACCGCTGGCGTTGAAAATGAACGGCAATACCCTGAGTGCGAGTTACCAGCCCGGCGAATCCGACTCGCGGCTGTATGGCGGCAACTCCAACTGGCGCGGGCCGTTGTGGATGCCGGTGAACTACATGCTGATCGAATCGTTGCGGGAGTTTCACCGCTACTACGCGGACAACTTCTCGGTGGAGTATCCGACGGGCAGTGGTTACCTGTCCTCCTTGGAGGAAGTGGCTGACAGCCTCAGTCAGCGGCTGACCCGGTTGTTTCTTCGCGATGAAAATGGCCTGCGGCCGTCGATGGCGGGGTATGCGCAGTTGGAGGCGGACCCGGAGAGTCGATATCTGGTGTTGTTTCATGAGTATTTTCATGGGGACACCGGGCGCGGGTTGGGCGCGTCCCATCAGACCGGGTGGAGTGCGCTGGTGGCGTTGTTACTGCACTCAGGTGCTTAAGCCTCTTTGTAGTAAGGGAGCTTGTTGTGGCAAGCAGTCGCTGCCGCGTTCGTCAGGTCCTTTGTCGAACGGCAGAAAGAGAATGGCGGGGTGAAGCGAGGTCTGTTGGCCAGTGGCCAAAGCGCTGAACTACAGGCGACGTAGAAAGGATTTAACGATGTGTCGGGTGGCGTCGGTGGTGTCCAGATCATCCATGGCGCCATAGGGGTGCCACTGGCAGTCGATTATTTCATTGCAAGGTTTTGCATCGGCGATGTTCACCACCGACGCTTCGAACACGTGATGGACAGTGTCGCGGGCTTTCAACTCCTGCAAGTACAACAAGCCGTCCACATTCAATCCGGTTTCTTCTTCCAGCTCGCGCTCAGCCGCGCCAACCGGTCGCTCATTGCGTTCGACCTTGCCGCCCGGCAACGCCCATTTCGATCTGGCCTTGCGCACGAAGAGGATATGCCCCTCGTGTTCGCAAATGACCGTGGCCCGTATTTTCATCGTCTGTGCCCCCGCAGCGGGATGAGTGTCATAAAAGTGTAATGCAATTGTCATGCTAAGTGGTTATGGCGCTGACGTGTGGGGTTGTGGATACTGCCCGATTGATCAAAACGCATGAGGAGAGCAGATGAGCACCGTACGCTGGGGCATGATCGGCTGTGGCAGTGTCACTGAATTGAAGAGTGGACCCGCTTTCTACAAAGCGCCAGGTTCTGCGCTGGTGGCCGTGATGGGGCGTCGTGAAGAAGCGGTGCGCGATTATGCGACACGCCACGGCATTGCCCGCTTCTACACCGACGCTCAGGCCCTGATCAATGATCCCGAAGTGGATGCGGTGTATATCGCTACGCCACCCGACAGCCACCTCGAGTACAGCCTGATGGTGGCCGCCGCGGGCAAGCATTGCTGTGTCGAAAAGCCAATGGCGTTGAATGCCGAGCAAAGCGCATTGATGCAGCGCACCTTCGAGCGTGCCGGCCTGCATCTGTTTGTCTCGTATTACCGCCGCTCGCTGCCGCGTTTCCAGCAGGTGCGTCAGTGGCTGCAGGACGGGCGCATCGGCCAACTGCGCCACCTGACCTGGACCCTGTGCAAGCCACCAGGCGCCGACGATGCCAGTGCCGCCAATTGGCGCACCGACCCGCTCATCGCCGGTGGTGGTTACTTTGCCGACTTGGCCAGCCACGGGTTTGACCTGTTCCAGTACCTGGCCGGGGATATCGTCGAGGTCTCGGGGTTTACCGCACGACAGGCCGGGCGCTACGCCGCCGAGGATGCGGTGACTGCCTGCTGGACGTTCGCGTCCGGCGCGCTGGGCATGGGCTGCTGGAACTTTGTCGCCGACCGCCGCGAAGACAAGGTCGAGCTGATCGGCAGCAAGGGGCGTATTACCTTTGCCGTATTCGAAGACCAGCCGCTGCGCCTTGAAGGCGAGGTGGACGAAGTGCTGGAGGTGCCTTGCCACGCGCATATCCAGTGGCATCACGTGCTGGCCATGAATGCCCATGTTCGCGGGGAAGCCGAACACCCTTCCCAAGCGATCGAGGCGTTGAAGACCGATCGGATCCTCGACAAGGTGCTACAACGTAACCCCCATCATCCTGGATAGCTGCGATAGGGTTCTGTTTTTTCGAGGAATAGACGGATGAAGTACTGGATGATGGTGTGGCTGGTCATAGCCACCAGTGCAATGGCTGCGCCACGTGAGCAACGCCCGGCAGGGGATTTTGATTTTTATGTGTTGTCTCTGTCGTGGTCGCCCACGTTCTGCTTGACGCACCCGAACAACGAGCAATGCACAGGTAAAGGCTACGGCTTTGTATTGCACGGGTTATGGCCGCAGTACGCCCGTGGCGGGTGGCCGGCGTCGTGCGACCCGCAATCGCGGTTGTCGGCCGACGACATGGCCAAGGGCGCGCTGATGTTTCCCACACAGGCATTGCTCAAGCATGAGTGGGCCAAACACGGCACGTGCAGCGGCTTGGGGCCCACGCGTTACCTGGAAGCAACCGACGCAGCGCTGGCCACGGTGCAGATTCCGCAGCAACTGCAGCCGTTCAATGTGCCCAATTACCTTGCGGCACAGGACATCGAACGGCTGTTCCGCCAGAGCAACCCAGCCATGGGCGATCACAGTGTGGCGGTGATCTGCAAGGGCAAGGTGCTGTCCGAAGTGCGGGTGTGCTTGAGTAAGGAGCTGCGCTTTGCCGGCTGCCCCAAAAGTGTGAAGACCCAGTGTCGCGGCGGTGATATTCGCATTCCGGTTCAGCGCTGATCTGGCGTCTGTAGCGCGTGCAAGGCAATGGTCGCGGCGGCGTTGGCCTTTGACGCTCCGGCGCGATCGGCCAGGTAACGTGCTGGCGGCTGGCCCACCGCCTTGCGGAACATGGTGATGAAGCCGCTGGCGTTCTCATAGCCCAGGTCCAGGGCGACCCGCTGCACACTGTCGCCCCTGGCCAGGCGTTGCAGTGACAGGATCACATGCAACTGCCGGCGCCAACGCCCGAAACTCAGGCCAAATTCTTCCAGCAACAGGCGGGTCATGCTGCGCTCGCTCATGCCGATGCGCACGGCCCACTGGCCGAGGGTGGCCTTGTCGCTGGGGGCGGCCAGCAGGCTGTCGGCCAGGCGCCGCAAGCGCGGGTCCTGAGGCATTGGCAGGTGCAGGTCCTCAATGGGCGCCTGGGCCAGTTCGTCCAGCAGCGTGCGGATCAGGCGGCCCTGCGCGCCGTCCTCTTCGTACAACGGCGGGAAGCTTACGGCCTTGCTGATCAGTTCATGCAACAGGCCGGACACCGACAGCGTGCAGCATTGCGGGGGCAGGGCGCCGGCGGCGTCCGGGTCGATCAACAGGCAATACACTTGCGCTTCGCCGGAGCCGCGTGCGGCGTGGGACATGCCGCCGGGAATCCACAGCGCGCACTGGGGCGGCACGATCCAGATGCCGGCCTCGATCTGACAATGAATCACCCCGCGCAGGGTGTACATCAACTGGCCCTTGCGATGGGAATGCGGGGCATGCTCCCAGCTCTCGGACGTGCTGGTGGCACTCACGGCGATCACGGCACGCGGGAGCTGGTCGGCGTCCTTTACTCTGGAGGGGTCACGTTGATCGAGACGGTGGCGTTGCATGGCGGCTTCACGCTTGGCTGAATTGCGAAACATTCTGGCTATTCTGTGCAATGCCGTCTACTGGGGAGGTCGATATAGTGAGATCAATTCTCAACAAGGAGATTTGCCATGCGACTCGACAGCTCAACATTCCCAGTGGTGAAAATCGTCTTCGACGCGCCCAACGAGGGCGGGCCGGAGGATGCCTTCCTGGTCTTCGAAAGCCTGCTGGCCCGTCAGCAACCCTTCCTGTTGCTACACGAGAAGTCCGTGGATGAGAACAACCACGAACACTCTCATGAGGAGCGCAAGCAAGCGTCAATCTGGATGAAGAAAAACAAGCAGGCGTTGCGTACCTACGTCAAAGGCATGATCCAGGTCGAGCCCAGCCCCGCACAACGCCTGGCACTCAAGCCGTTTGCCGTGATGTTCGGCAAGGCCTGGGGCTACCCGCTGCTGGTGGTGGAGTCCAAGGATCGCGCCTGGGCGCTGGCGCGGGATGTGCTGGACGAGCAGGTGTCGGACGTGGCGCATTTCTAAGCAGCGCTACAGACCTCTTGTGGGAGCTGGCTTGCCTGCGATGGCGGTGTATCAGGTAGCGTTGTATTAACTGAGAGTCCGCCATCGCAGGCAAGCCAGCTCCCACAGTTCGATCGGTGGCGAGACTCAATCCACGCAAATCGCTCGGCCGAGCTTGCCTTTTTCCACCGTCGCCGAGCAGCCGAAGTGGCTGTTATCTACCTGGCACGCGCCTGTCACCGGGCCATTGCCAGTTTGGGTGGTGACACTGGTCTGGCACTCGCCATCACACTGACTAGAGTCGGTACACGCCTTGCCTGCATCCTTGTACGGCGTGATGCACTTCCAGCTCTGCAACTTGCCGACTTGCTTCATGGTGCCGCCGCCGGCCAGGCACGTCGACGCAGCGGAGTCTTGGGCGGGTGGCGTGGTGGGCGCGGTCGTGGTGCAAGCCGATACCAACAGCAGGGCGGCCAGGCCGATCATCAATTTCATGCAAAAAGTCCTCGTGGAATAAGCGCAACGGTGCAGTGTACGGGCATTTGGACTACTTTGATTGTCGAGCGATCCCTATCCGGTACCTGCCATGCGCACGTTATGGAAACGCTATATGGCGTTGTTGGAAAACGATCTGAGCACGCAGATCTTCGACAACGTGAAAAACCTGCTGGTGTGTGCACTGTTGTTTGCAGCGGGGACCAATACGTTGCTAGGGCAGCGTGACTTGTTTATCGGGGTGTTCGCCTCCAGCGTGGCTGGCTGGGGCCTGATCATCCTGTCGACGCTGCTCATGCTCCTGAATATCAGCGACGGTATTCGCCGGCTCGCCAAGCTGCGCTATCACCTGGCGCTACAGGTATTGTTGATCCTGGTGTACCTGGTGATCGCCGAACGGGTGGTCGAGATTGTGTGGGGCTTTCGGGCGCATTGAAGTATCCTCCGCGACCCGTTTACCAGCGATTCAAACCCAGATGACAGGACAAGACATGCAGGCGATGCTCTCGTCGATCCTCGACGAAGTGCGCCCCCTGATCGGCCTCGGCAAAGTTGCCGACTACATCCCCGCACTGGCCGATGTGTCGGCCAACCAACTGGGGATCGCCGTGTACGGCAACGATGGCGCGGCCTACTGCGCCGGTGACGCCGACACGCTGTTCTCGGTGCAGAGCATTTCCAAGGTGTTCAGCCTGGTGCAGGCCATCGACCACGGCGGCGAAACCATCTGGGAACGCCTGGGGCATGAGCCTTCCGGGCAGCCGTTCAACTCCATGGTGCAGCTTGAATTTGAACGCGGCCGCCCGCGTAACCCGTTCATCAATGCCGGCGCGCTGGTGATCTGCGACATCAACCAATCGCGCTTCGCCGTGCCGATCTTGTCGATGCGCGATTTCGTCCGGCGCCTGTCCGGCAACCCGCAGATCCTGGTCAACAGCATCGTCGCGGAATCCGAGGCGCAACACGGTGCGCGCAACGCGGCCATGGCGTATCTGATGAAGTCGTTCGGTAACTTCCACAACGATGTGGATGCGGTGTTGCATAGTTACTTCAACTACTGCGCGTTGCAGATGAGCTGCCTGGATCTGGCGCGGGCGTTCAGCTTCCTGGCCAACGAAGGCGTGAGCGCTCACAGCGGCGAGCAGATCCTCACCGCGCGCCAGACCAAACAAGTCAACTCGATCATGGCCACCAGCGGGCTGTATGACGAGGCGGGCAATTTTGCCTATCGCGTCGGATTGCCCGGCAAGAGCGGGGTAGGGGGCGGGATCGTCGCGGTGGTGCCGGGGCAGTTTACGGTGTGCGTGTGGTCGCCAGAGTTGAACGCGGCGGGGAACTCGCTGGCGGGAATGAAAGCGTTGGAGTTGTTGAGTGAGCGGATTGGGTGGTCGGTGTTTTGAGAGCGGGGAATTTGTGGCAGTTGCCCTGAATTCCCCAGGTCATCAGGCTTTGCGTGGTTTTACGAACAGATCGAGCATCAAAAACAAGGCGCCGGCCGTAATAGCGATATCAGCAATATTGAACACGCCGGTATGTGTCGGCCCTACATTCAACACCATGTAATCGACGACATGCCCGTCACGAAAGACGCGGTCGATCAGGTTGGCGATACCGCCCAACGCAATTGCGTACAGCGGCAAGACTTTACGCAGCGGTTGGTTCCAATTGGAGAGCGACCACCCCATCGCCCAAGCCACCACGACCGCCACACCCAAGATAAAGATCAGCTGTTTGACCTGCGCCGGTAGTGCAGCGCCCAGGCTGAGGAAGGCGCCTGGGTTCAGGCTCAGTTCCAGCGCGAGGTTGATTGGGCTGGCGCCGAATTTGAAGCTGTTGGCCTGCAGTGAAACCAAGGCCAGTAGTTTGACGAGTTGGTCTATGGCAATGAAGGCGATGCCTGCGAAGAGGGCAAAGGTGCGGCTTCGCAGTAGGGACGACGTGCTCAAGCGGTCACTTCCTGTTCCGGGTCGATCGATAAGGCGTCCGAAGATAGCTCAGGCGCCTTATGTCGTCTACGTTCAGGCGGTTGGATGAGCGTCATCCAATGCCTTGTTCACTAAAAGTTGCACACCTTCCAGCAGACGGCAGATGCCCAGCGCCCTCGCCACAGGGGGCTCAGGGGCAATTAAGTGTCTGTGTTCCGCCCCTTGGACCGTCTCTTCGGCACCGGCAAAATCATGCTGGTCTCTCCCTGATACTGCCGATATCTATCACCAAACAACACCACCAGGTCCCTCTCTTCAAAGTAAGCACCGATAAAGAGATAGACCGTCAGGCCCGTCGAGAACAGTAAATGCCCGACCGTCATGTCATTCGTAGCCCAGAAGGCAATCAGGAACCCCAGGTACAGCGGGTGACGAACGAGCTTGTACAACAGTGGGGTCCTGAACACGGGCGCGTGTTGCGTTGTGTCGCGCCAGCGGTCAATTGCTTGCTTGAGTCCGAACAGTTCGAAATGGCTGATCAACAGCGTCGCCAGTAAGACAATGGCCCATCCCATCCAGAACAGCCCCGTTATCAAGACACTGGCCCAAGGTGTTTCGACACGCCATACCGGGAAGTTGATGGGGTACCACAGCCAGAACATCACCCCCAGTACCAGACTGCTGAGCAACACATAGGTGGAACGTTCAGCCACCGTCGGAATGAGTGCGGTCAGCCGGCTCTTGAAGCTTTTACGCGCCATCAGACTGTGCTGGAGGCCAAACAGGATAACCAGCAAGCCATCGACTAATGCTGCCAGTGGCCAGTCGATGAGTGGCCCATCGTTGATGTTCTTGGGCACCGCGATGCTACCCACGAAGCCAATCAGGTAAAGGAATGTGATCAGGAAAACCAAGTAGCAACCGAGGCTGTACACCAGCCCGACCACGCGTACCGGCAGGTTGTAGGCGTTTTTTTGCGGGTTCATGGACGATTCCTTTCGCGCATGGTGAACGGGGGGCCAGTCGAGAAATGAGCTCGACTGGCTCAGACTAGCGGAGTGTGTGGGTTGGGTAACCTGTGAGTGTTGACAGTTCTTTAGAGTATTTGGCGATTCAACCGATGTTCAACCGGTCCAGCAGGCTGTACCAAGCCACCCCCGCCCCAATATAAAACCGCTGCAACCCATGCATCGGCAAGCGCTGCAACGCCGTCACCGGGTAGGCAAACTCTGCCTTGTCGTCACACAGCCGCCCCGCCAATTGCTGCCCAAGGCTGGTACACAACGCAATCCCACGGCCATTGCAACCCAGCGCCAGCGTGAGCCCCGGCGCCGGTTCGTGGACATGGGGCATGAAGTCGCGGGTGATTGCGATACGCCCAGCCCAACGGTATTCGAATTCCAATGGCCCCAACTGTGGAAACAGCAACGCCAACGAACGCTCCAGATGAGCAAAATCTGTGGGCGAAGTGGGGTCGTTGAACAGCCCGCGTCCGCCCATCAGCAAGCGCCCATGGCTGTCTTTGCGAAAGTACAGCAGCAGCCTTTGTGCGGTGGAAACGGTTTCCTGGCCCGGCAAAATGCTCTCGGCCACGTGCCCCGTCAAAGGCTTGGTGGCGACGATGAAACTGTTCGCAGCGAGGATGCTTTGCGCCATGCCGGGCCACAGGTTGCCGCTGTAGCCATTGGTCGCGAGTACCACTTGGTCGGCGGTCACCTGCGCCCCGGAGGCGGTCTGCAATTGCCAGCCGGACCCCTGACGCTGCAACCCCGTCACCGCACTCTGCCCATGAATCCTTGCACCCGCCGCCAACGCCGCACCGACCAACCCACGGGCATACGCCAACGGCTGAAGCGCCCCGGCCCGGCCGTCCAGCCAGCCACCGGCAAAGGCGTCACTGCCCATCCGCGAAGCCACCGCTGCTGCATCCAACCGCTGCACCGGCACACCCCGCCGGGCCCACTGATCTGCTCGCACGTGCAACCCGGCGACGCCTTTTTCGCTGTACGACACCTGCATCCAGCCCTTGCGTACCGGCGCGCAATCGATGCCGTGCTTTTCGATCAGCTTGAACACCAGGTCGGCCGAATTCGAAATAGTCGCGATCAATGGCTCTGCGCGCGCTGATCCGTACATTTGCACCAGTTGCTCCGGGTCATATTTGAGCGTCGGGTTGACCTGCCCACCGTTGCGCCCGGACGCACCCCAACCCGGTTCGTTAGCTTCCAGCACACACACGCTCACGCCACGCTCGGCCAAATGCAGCGCCGTCGACAAGCCTGTATAGCCGGCACCCACAATCGCCACATCCACCTTCACCGATTCACTCAACGCAGGCGTCGGCACCACCGAAGGCGCGGTCGCTGACCACAATGACTTCATGACAGGCTCCGCGTATCGCCAGTAGGGTGCAGCACCCGCCGTAGGAAGTCCTGGGTCCTCGGATGCTGCGGATTGCCCAGCACCTGTTCAGCTGCGCCGCTTTCGACGATGTAGCCGCCGTGCAGGAAGCACACGCGGTCGGCCACTTCCCGCGCAAAACCCATTTCGTGGGTGACCACGATCATGGTCATGCCTTCGTCGGCGAGGGTGCGCATCACCGCCAGCACATCGCCCACCAGTTCCGGGTCGAGGGCGGAGGTGGGTTCGTCGAACAGCATCGCCTCGGGTTTCATCGCCAGGGCGCGGGCGATGGCCACGCGTTGCTGCTGGCCACCGGAGAGTTGTTCCGGGTAAGCGTCGGCCTTGGCGCTCAGCCCGACTTTTTCCAGCAGCACCAAGGCTTCCTCACGGGCCTGTTGCGCAGGTTCGCCTTTGACGTACACCGGGCCTTCCATGACGTTTTCCAGCACGGTGCGGTGGGGGAACAGGTTGAAGCGCTGGAACACCATGCCCATGCGGCTGCGCAGGGCGTGCACGGTCTTACTGCCGCGCTGTACGGTTTCGCCGAACACATGGATGTGCCCGCCGTCATAAGCTTCCAGCGCATTGATGCAGCGCAGCAGCGTGGACTTGCCCGAGCCCGAGGGGCCGATCAGGCATACGACTTCGCCCTTGGCCACGTCCAGGTCGACGCCGTGCAACACGCGGTGGCTGCCGTAATGTTTTTGCAGTTGGCGTATCTCGATCATGCTTTTTTCCTCCGGCCCAGGTGCTGTTCCATGCGGCGCAGGCCATACACCAGCGGCAGGCTCATCAGCAGGTAAAGCAGGGCGACCAGGGTGTAGACGGTCATGTTCTGGAAGGTAGACGAGGCGATGAGTTGGCCTTGGCGGGTCATCTCGGCCACGGTGATGGTCGATACCAGGGACGAGTCCTTGAGCATCATTACCAGGGTGTTGCCGTAGGGCGGCAGTGCGATGCGGAATGCCTGCGGCAGGATCACCCGGCGCATCATCAGTGCCGAGCGCATGCCCAAGGCTTCGGCGGCCTCGCGCTGGCCCTGTTCCACGGCGATGATGCCGGTGCGGAAGTTCTCGGCCTGGTACGCCGAGTAAGCGATGCCCATGCCGATCACGCCTGCGTAGAACGCGGTGAGGTGCACGCCCATGTCCGGCAGCACAAAGTAGATATAGAACAGCTGCACAATGATCGGCAGGCCACGGATCACGTTGATGATGGTGCTGGCTGTCCACGACAGCGCGCGGATCGGCGACAGCTTGAGCAGCGCCAGCACCAGGCCGATGGCGCTGCTGAGCAGGAATGACAGCACAGTAATCTGGATCGTCACCCAGGCGCCTTGCAATAGGATCGGCAAAAAGTCCTGGGCGTTTTGCAGGAACTCTGCCGGGTTCATGGGCGCACCTGGGTATCAAGTCCCCACTTCTTGAGGATGCTGTCCAGGGTGCCGTCGGCCTTGATACTGGCGATGGCGGTGTTCAGGCGCTCCAGGGTCTGTGCATCGCCCTTGCGCACCACCAGGCACACTTCGCCGACGTTGGTGGGTGTGTAGTCCGGGGCGAGTTTCACGCCTTTGAACAGCTTCTGGCGGATCTGGTAGGCCACCACCGGCTGGTCGCCCACGGCGGCTTTGATGCGGCCCAGGGACAGGTCGCGGACCATCTCGCCGATGGAGTCGTAGGTGCGGATTTCCTTGAAGATGCCGAGCTTGTTCAGTTGGTCATAGAAGACCGTGCCGGCTTGCACGCCGACCACCTGATCCTTGAGTGGCATGAGGTCAGGGTAGGTGGCGTTGTCGTCGGCATTGATAATCAGGCCTTCACCGTAGGCATACACCGGGGCGCTGAAGTCGACGACCTTGGTGCGCTCTTCGGTCTTGAGCATGCCGGCGGAAATGAAGTCGAGCTTGCCGGACGTGAGCGACGGAATCAGCGCGGCGAAGTTGGTCTGCTCGATCTGGCTGGTGAACCCGCCAGCCTTGCCCACGGCCTCGGCCACATCGACCATCACGCCCTGGATACTGTTGCTCTTGATGTCGAGGAAGGTAAACGGCGAGCCACTGGCCGTTGCACCGACTTTGTACGAGGACGCACTGTCTGCGTGCGCGGCGCTGACACAAAAGGCGGCGCACAAACCGAAGGCAAGGCGGCGAAACAAGGGCGAAAGACTGTTCATCGGGTTACTCCAGAAGGAAAACGGATCGTCAGTACCGCGAGCGGTTATTGATGAAATCGCAAGCTCTGTGCCATTTCGATTGATAAAAATCGATAATAGCTACTAAAAAACGACAAAATGAACTAATCGTATCGATATGCGATTTTTGATGGTCTATTTTTGTCATTTAAGGTAGAAATATCGCCACGCCTGATCGACCTGACCGCGAGTCCGCCATGTCCGAAGAACGCAACAGTCTGCACAACCAATCCCTTGAAAAAGGCCTGTCGGTGCTCAAGGCATTCAGCGCGCAGCGCCGCAGCATGAGCCTTGCAGAGGTGGCCGAAGCCGCCGGCATGACCAAAAGCTCGGCCCAGCGCATGGTGTTTACCCTGGAAAGCCTGGGTTACCTTCGGAAACACTCCCGCACACGGCATTACCAACTCACACCCCGGGTGCTGGAGTTGGGTTTCAGTTACCTGGATGCGCATTCGTTGATCGAGGTGGCCAACCCGTTTCTGTCGGAGCTGACGCGGTTGACCGGCGAGACGTCATGCCTCACCGAGCCTGCGGGCTACGACATGACCTATATCGCGCGTTTCGTCAGCTCAGGGTTTGTGCCGGTGCACATGCCGATCGGTTCGCGGGTGCCGATGTATTGCACGGCGTCGGGAAGGGCGTATTTGAGCGCGTTGCCGCAGGAGGAGGCGTTGGTGTTGATTGAAAACAGCCAGCGCATTGCGCACACCAGCCAGACGTTGACTGACGTCGGGCAGATTCTGGAATCGTTGCAACAGGTGCGCGAGCAGGGCTACGCGGTGAATGGCCAGGAGCTGTTCCTGGGCGATATGACCATCGGTGCGCCAGTGCTGGGCGCCAATGGCCGCCCGGTGGCGGCGGTGCATGTGGTGGCGCCGACCAGTCGGTGGAGCAGGGCGGATGCCGAGCGGCAGCTGGCGCCGGCGTTGTTGCAATGTTCGCGAGCGCTGAGTAACTCGGCGCGGAACTTGGAATAACAGACCCCCTAAAACTAAATGTGGGAGGGGGCTTGCCCCCGATTGCAGTGTGTCAGTCAATACAGCTGTGACTGATCTACCGCTATCGGGGGCAAGCCCCCTCCCACAGTTTTGTTCGGTCAGCTATCGCCTATTCAGGCAATCGCATCCCAAGCCCGATCACCCTTCTCGTCTTTAATTCGAGTCGGCAACCCCATCACGTCCAGCGCCTTCAGGAACGGCTCGGCCGGCAGTTCCTCGACGTTGGCCATGTGCTTTACATCCCACTCGCCACGGGCAACCAGCAGCGCAGCGGCCACTGGTGGCACGCCTGCGGTGTAGGAGATGCCCTGGCTGTCAGTCTCGGCAAAGGCTTCTTCATGGCAGGCCACGTTGTAGATGAACATCTCGTGGGGCTGGCCATTTTTGGTGCCTTTGACCAGGTCACCGATGCAGGTCTTGCCGGTGTAGCCAGGGGCGAGCGAAGACGGGTCGGGCAGCACGGCCTTGACCAGTTTCAACGGCACGACTTCCAGGCCTTCGGCGGTGGTGACCGGCTTTTCGGAGAGCAGGCCGAGGTTTTTCAGCACCGTGAACACGTTGATGTAGTGCTCGCCGAAGCTCATCCAGAAACGCACGTTGGGCACGTCGAGGTTTTTCGACAGTGAGTGCACTTCATCGTGACCGGTGAGGTAGAGGTTCTGCGAACCGACGACCGGCAGGTCATCAGTGCGTTTGACTTCGAACATGGTGTTGCTGGTCCACTGGCTGTTCTGCCAGCTCCACACCTGTCCGGTGAACTCGCGGAAGTTGATTTCCGGGTCGAAGTTGGTGGCGAAGTATTTGCCATGGGAGCCGGCATTGACGTCGAGAATATCGATCGAATCAATGCGGTCGAAATGCTGTTGCTGCGCCAGCGCGGCATACGCGTTGACGACACCCGGGTCGAAGCCCACGCCAAGGATGGCGGTGATGTTCTTCTGTTTGCACTCTTCCAGGTGGTTCCATTCGTAGTTGCCGTACCACGGCGGGGTCTCGCAGACCTTGCCCGGCTCTTCGTGGATGGCGGTGTCGAGGTACGCGACGCCCGTGTCGATGCAGGCGCGCAGCACCGACATGTTGAGGAACGCGGAACCCACGTTGATAACGATCTGCGATTCGGTCTCGCGGATCAGGGCCTTGGTCGCTTCCACGTCCAGGGCGTTCAGCGCGAAGGCTTGGATGTCGGCCGGAACCTTGAGGCTACCCTTGGCCTTGACGCTGTCGATGATGGCCTGGCATTTGGAGATGTTGCGCGACGCGATAGCAATACGACCGAGTTCGTCGTTGTGCTGCGCGCACTTGTGGGCCACCACCTTGGCGACACCTCCTGCACCAATGATAAGAACGTTCTTTTTCAATTGCTTTATCTCTCCTTTATCCGCCAGCTTACGAAAGGCTGGACAGGTAGTCGTCGTAACCAAATTCACGAACCATCTCGACTGTACCGTCGAGTTGTTTCACTACGATGGACGGCATTTTCAGGCCGTTGAACCAGTTTTTCTTGACCATGGTGTAGCCTGCGGTGTCGATGAACGACAGCCGATCGCCGATGGCCAGCGGACGATCAAATTGATACTCGCCGAAGATGTCCCCGGCCAGGCAGGATTTGCCGCACACCATGAAGGTGTGTTCACCGTCGCTTGGCGCCAGCTTGGCGTTGAGGCGATAGATCAGCAGGTCCAGCAGGTGGGCTTCGATGGAGCTGTCCACGACGGCGAGGTGCTTGCCGTTGTAGAGGGTGTCGAGCACGGTGACTTCCAGGGAGGCGCTGTTGGTGATCGCCGCTTCGCCGGGTTCCAGGTACACCTGCACGCCGTACTTTTCGGAGAACGCCTTCAGGCGCGCGCAGAACGCGTCAACCGCATAGTCTTCACCGGTGAAGTGGATGCCGCCGCCGAGGCTGACCCACTCGACCTTGTGCAGCAGCGCGCCGAAGCGTTCTTCGATGGTGCCGAGCATTTTGTCGAACAGGCTGAAATCGCCGTTCTCGCAGTTGTTGTGGAACATGAAGCCGGAGATCTGTTCGATCACGCCTTCGATCTTCACCGGGTCCCATTCGCCCAAACGGCTGAACGGACGCGCCGGGTCGGCCAGCAGGTAGTCGGAGCTGCTCACCTGTGGGTTGACGCGCAGGCCACGGGTCTTGCCCTCGGAACGTTCGGCAAAACGCTGCAGCTGGCTGATCGAGTTGAAGATGATCTTGTCGCAGTTATCCAGCATCTCTTCGATTTCATCGTCGGCCCAGGCCACGCTGTAGGCGTGTGCCTCGCCTTCGAACTTCTGGCGGCCGAGCTTGAGCTCATACAGCGACGACGAGGTGGTGCCGTCCATGTATTGCTGCATCAGGTCGAACACCGACCAGGTGGCAAAGCACTTTAGCGCCAGCAACGCCTTGGCGCCGGACTGCTCGCGCACGTAAGCAATCTTCTGCATGTTGACCAGAAGCTTCTGTTTATCGATGAGGTAGTACGGCGTTTTGATCATTTTTGAGAGCCTGCGGCGGTGCCTGCCAAAAAAGGACACGCATTGTGCCCGCACTTGGATCGAATCGAAAGGTTAGTGGGCGGATTTTGCTGCCCTTGGTTTACGAGCGTAGCGCTGGAGTGTGACTGTTCAGGGGCTGACACCGTTTTTTTGTAGTGAGCGGGCTTGCCCCGCGCTGGGGGGCGAAGCCGCCCTAAATCCAGGCACCACGATTTTTCTGGAGCTGCGCGACGTCCTTATTGGGGTGGCTTCGCCCCCCAGCGCGGGGCAAGCCCGCTCACCACAGGTGCATAGCAGCAGTCCTTGGATGACATCAAATCGTCATGTTCTCGGCACTGAACTGCCACATTCCCCCGTTACTGTCCTCGCCAATGAGATCGATCTCAAGCGAGTGACAATGACTGACCTGAAAGACGTAGCCCGGCTGGCGGGCGTATCCCGCGCCACCGCCGCCCGCACTTTTGCTTCTCCCGACCAGGTGCGCCCGACCACCCGGGAGCAGGTGTTCGCCGCCGCCCGTGAGCTGGGTTTTCGCCCCAATCTGCTGGGTCGCCAACTGCGCCTGCAAACCACCCAGTTGATTGGCGTGGTGGTGCCCAACCTGCTCAACCCGGTGTTCGCTGAACAGTTTCAGGCCATGGAACGCGCCGCTCGGGCGCGGGGCTACAGCCTGTTGCTGGCGACCACCGACTACAGCAGCGAACGCGAATGCATTGTGGTGGAAGAATTGTTGCGCCAGCGCGTCGATGGCCTGGTGCTGACGGTCACTGATGCCGAGAGCAACAGCGTGCTCAGCAGCTTGAACACCGAACAAACCCCATTCGTGCTGGCTTATCACCAACCGAGCAACCCCAACTACAGCGCCGTGTCGGTGGACAACCGCGCAGGCATGGCCCTGGCCACGCGTTACCTGCTGGAAGCCAAGCACCGGCGCATCAGCATGGTCGCCGGCCCTGCATTGCAATCCGACCGTGCCCGCCTGCGCTACGCCGGTTACTGCGATGCCATGCGCGAATACGGCCTGGAACCCCGCGCGGTGATTGAAATGCCGGCCCACACCCAGGCCGAATTCACCGCCATCGAACCTTTTCTGCAAGGCGCCGAAGCGCCCACCGCCCTGGTGTGTTCCAACGATTTCCTGGCGATCAGCCTGATCGCCGAACTGCGTCGTAATGCCTGGAACGTGCCCGAACAACTGTCGGTGATGGGCTTCGACGGCATCAGCCTCGGCACCCAGATGCACCCGACCCTGTGCAGCGTGGTGCAACCCATCGCCTTGCTGGCCAGCACCGTGATTGACCAACTGCTGGCGCAAATCGCCGGCAACGCCCCGACGTCCCATTGCCTGCCTTGCCATATCCGGCCGGGCGACAGTACTCAACCCCACGAGGAAACCCTTGATGCGCGCACTCAGTAAAACCCTGGCAGCCGTGCTGCTGTGCGGTGCGGCCAGCCTGGCCCAGGCCGCCGAAACCGCGATCTGCTACAACTGCCCGCCGGACTGGGCCGACTGGGGCACCCAGCTCAAGGCCATCGCTGCCAGCACCGATGTGCAAGTGCCGCTGGACAACAAGAACTCCGGCCAGTCGCTGGCGCAATTGGTGGCGGAAAAAGCCGCCCCGGTCGCTGACGTCGTTTACTACGGCGTGACCTTCGGCCTGCAGGCGCAAAAAGCCGAGGTGGTCGACACCTACAAACCCAAGGCCTGGGACCAGATTCCCGCTGGCTTGAAAGACCCCGCTGGCCACTGGTTCGCGATCCATTCCGGCACCTTGGGCATCATGGTCAACGTCGATGCCCTTGGTGGTTTGCCGGTGCCGCAAAGCTGGGCGGATCTGCTCAAGCCGCAATACAAAGGCATGGTCGGTTACCTCGATCCGTCCAGTGCCTTCGTCGGCTACGTGTCGGCCGTGGCGATCAACCGCGCACTGGGCGGCGACCTGGACAACTTCGCACCGGCCATCGACTACTTCCAGAAGTTGGCGAAGAACGCGCCCATCGTGCCCAAGCAAACCGCCTATGCGCGGGTGCTGTCCGGTGAGTTGCCGATCCTGGTGGACTACGACTTCAACGCCTACCGCGCGCGCTACAAAGACAAAGCCAACGTCGACTTTGTAATCCCGAAGGAAGGCAGCATCAGCGTGCCCTACGTGATGAGCCTGGTGGCCAACGCACCGCACCGCGCCAATGCGCAAAAGGTCCTCGACTTCGTGCTGTCGGACGAAGGCCAGGCACTCTGGGCCAAGGCCTACCTGCGCCCAGTGCGCCCAATGAAAATGCCGGCTGACGTGGCCGCACAGTTCCTGCCCGACAGCGACTATGCCCGCGCCGGGGTGGTGGACTACGAAAAAATGGCCGCCGTGCAGGAAGCCTTCGCCGCCCGTTACCTGAACGAGGTCAAGTAAGTGGCAGCATCGGCAAAACATGCCGCCTGGGCGTTGGCCCCGGCCTTTGCGGTGCTGCTCGCGTTCTGGCTGTTGCCGCTGGCGCACTTGATGGTGCTCGGCGCCGAGAGCCGCGACAGCAATGGCAGCGGTTACTGGCAGGTGCTCAGCAGCGCGCAGTACCTGGGAAGCCTTGGGCAAACGCTGGTCCTGGCCGTGGTGGTGACGTTGGTGGCGCTGGTGATCGGCGGCATCAGCGGCGTGTTCCTCGCCCGGCACCAGTTTTTCGGGCGCTCGGCACTGGTGGCGTTGCTCACTTTTCCCTTGGCCTTTCCCGGTGTAGTGGTGGGCTTCCTGGTGATTCTGCTGGCAGGGCGTCAAGGTTTGCTGGCTTCACTGGGCCTGCAACTGGCCGGTGAACGATGGATCTTTGCCTACTCGTTGGTCGGGCTGTTCGTGGGCTACCTGTACTTCTCGATTCCACGGGTGATCCTCACGGTGATGGCCGCTTGCGAGAGCCTTGATCGTAGCCTGGAAGAAGCTGCGCACTCCCTGGGCGCCGGGCATTGGCGCGTGGTGTGCGACGTGATCGTGCCGGGCCTGGCGCCCGCATTGGCGTCCTGCGGGGCGATCTGTTTTGCCACGTCCATGGGCGCCTTCGGCACGGCCTTTACCTTGGGCACGCGACTGAATGTCACTCCGGTGGCGATCTACAACGTATTCACCAACTACGCCAACTTTGCCGTCGCTGCTGCGCTGTCGGTGGTGCTGGGCGGGGTGACCTGGGCGGTGTTGCTGCTGACGCGGCGCCTGGTGAAAAACGCGGGGACTGTGCTGTGAAGCGCTCATCGTTGTTTGTGCTGCAACTGCTGTTCACCCTGCTGGTGTGCGCCTTCATGTTGGTGCCGGTGCTGATGTCGTTGCTGGCGGGTTTGACCCGCAACTTCTTCGTCGGTTTGTCCAGTGGCTTGACCTTCGATTGGCTGATCCAGGTGTGGCAGGCCTATTCGCCCACCGTGTGGTTGTCGCTGCAATTGGCGCTGGCCTGCGCGGTGTGTGTCTGCGTGATCGGCGTGCCGGCGGCTTATGCCTTGGTGCGGATGAACAATCGCTTCAGCCGCGCCTTCGAAGAATTGATGGTGCTGCCGGTGGCGATGCCGGGGTTGGCCAGTGCGTTGGCGTTGCTGCTCACCTACGGCCAGTTCGGCAGCTTTCGCAGCAGTTGGGTGTTCATCCTGGTCGGGCATGTGCTGTTCACCTTGCCATTCCTGGTACGCCCGGTGATGGCGGTGATGCAACGCCAGCAACTGCCAGTGCTGGAAGAGGCGGCGGCCAGTCTCGGTGCGGGTCCCATCAAGCGCTTTTTCAGTGTGGTGGTACCCAACTGCCGCGCAGGAATCCTGGCCGGTGTGCTGATGGTAGTGACCTTGTCCCTGGGTGAGTTCAACCTGACCTGGATGCTTCACACCCCTATGACCAAGACGCTGCCCGTGGGCCTGGCCGACAGCTATGCCTCGGCGCGCCTGGAAATCGCCAGCGCCTACACCCTTATCTTTTTGCTGATGATCGTGCCGCTGTTGATTGCGCTGCAGGCCATCAGTGCCCGTTTGTCCCGTGGAGAGCGTCGATGACCGCTATCACTATCCGCCTGCAAGGCTGTCGCAAGGCGTTCGCCGACGGCACCGTGGCCGTGCATGACTTGAACCTGACCGTCGAAGGCGGCGAAACCCTGGCGATTCTCGGCCCGTCCGGCTGTGGCAAAACCACCACCTTGCGCCTGATTGCCGGCCTGGAGCGCCCGGATCTGGGCCAGGTGTTTTTTGGCGATCAGGACGTGACGCGCCTGCCCATCGAGCGACGTGACGTGGGCATGGTGTTCCAGAACTACGCGTTGTTTCCCAACCTGGATGTGGCGGGGAACATCGTCTACGGCTTGAAGATTCGCGGGATGTCGGTGACTGAGCGCAACAAGCGCTGCGACGAGTTGCTTGAGCTGGTGGGCTTGCAGCATCACGGCAAGCGCAGCATCCATGAACTCTCCGGTGGTCAGCGTCAGCGCGTGGCCCTGGCCCGTGCCTTGGCGCCGCGTCCGAAAGTGCTGTTGCTGGATGAACCTTTGGCGGCCCTCGACGCGCAATTGCGCGAACGCCTGCGCAGCGAACTGAATGAACTGCTGCGCGGCCTTGGCATCACCTCGGTGTTCGTCACCCACGACCAGGGCGAAGCCATGGCCCTGGGCGACCGCATCCTGGTCATGGAGCACGGCCGTGTCGCGCAACTGGCCAGCCCGCGTGACATCTACCAGAAACCCGCCAACGCCTTCGTCGCGGGCTTCGTCGGCAACCTCAATGCCTTCACCGTGATCGAGCCTTCGGCCCATGGCTTGAGAGTTTGCGGCGGCGAGTTGCCGTGGCAGGCCGCCGAACTGCCCAGCACGGTCTATTGCCGTCCCGAACACCTGAAGGTGATGGAGGGAGAAGGGCACTTGCACGGCCGTCTGTTGGCGCAGTTTTTCCAGGGCGCACAAAGCCGCCTGCTGGTGGATGTGGGCGGCCCGCAACCGCTGTTGGTCGACAGCAGCGACAACCAGCTGTACGCCGTCGGCGCGCCGATTGCCCTGGCGATTGCGCCACACATGTTGTTCACCCTGAATGCTTGAGAATCTACTGTGAATCGTCCGTTTCTTGTCGCGCAGATCAGCGACCTGCACCTTAAAGCCGGCCAGCGCCTTACTTATGGGGTTGTCGATACATTAGGCGCACTGCGCCGTGCCGTCGACCATCTCAACGCCAGTTACCCATGCCCCGATATCGTGGTGATCAGCGGTGACCTGGTGGACTTCGGCCGCGCCGATGAATACGCGGTGCTGCACCCCGAACTCGCCCGCCTGCACATGCCGTGCTACCTGGTGCCCGGCAACCACGACACGCGCGGGCCGTTGCTGGAGGCGTTCCGGGATCACGCCTATTTGCCTGCGTCCGCAGAGGGCCCGTTGGACTGGGTGGTGGAGGAGCATCCGCTGCGCCTGATCGGTCTCGACTCCACCATCCCCGGCGGCCACGGCGGCCAGTTGCTCGACAGCCAATTGCAGTGGCTCGACGCGCAATTGTCCCTGCGTCCGGATGCGCCGACCTTACTGATTTTGCATCACCCGCCGTTTATCAGCGGCATTGGCCATATGGACCGCGAACCCTTCATCAATGCGGCGGCGCTGGAGCAGGTCGTCGCCCGCCATCCGCAAGTCGAGCGCCTGCTGTGCGGGCACTTGCACCGGCCGATGCAGCGCCGTTTCGGCGGCAGCCTGAGTTGTGTGTGCCCCGGCACCTCGCACCAGATCGTGCTGGATCTACAAGAAGCGGCGCCCGCGCATTTCAACCTGGAGCCGGCGGGCTATCTGTTGCATCGCTGGGAGGCGCAACAGGGTTTGATCAGCCACAACGGCGTATTCGGGGACTACCCCGGGCCGTATCCGTTTTATGACGCTCATGGGTTAATTGACTGAGGTTGTGATGAAAGCCACTTTGAATGTGTTAAGCGTATTGACCGGCGGCCTGGGCGTTGCCCTGAGCCCTTTGGCGTCGGCTGATTTCTTGAGCGACAGCAAAGCCAACTTGAGCCTGCGCAATTTCTACTTCAACAACGACAACCGGGATGGCACCGCCGCACCGTCGAAGACCGAAGAGTGGGGCCAAGCGTTTATCCTCAACTATCAATCGGGCTTCACCGACGGCACCGTGGGTTTTGGTCTCGACGCGATCGGCATGCTCGGCATCACCCTGGACAGCGGCGCTGGCCGCCATGTGGGCAGCTCGATGATTCCCAACGACGACGGCAAAGCCACCGACAACTGGGCCCGTGGCGGCGCCACGGCCAAGGCCCGTTTTGCCAAGAGCGAACTGCGCTACGGCTACCTGCGGCCGAACCTGCCGATCCTGGTGAGCAACGACGGCCGCCTGTTGCCGCAATCGTTCGAAGGTGGGCAAGTCACCAGCAAGGACATCGACAACCTGACCCTGATCGGCGGCCAACTGCAACACACCACCGGCCGTGGCTCCAGCGACCGCAGTGGTCTGGCAGCGGCGGGCGGCACCCAGGAAAGCAACAAATTCAATTACGCCGGTGCCGATTACCAGGTGACCAAGGACCTGATGGTCCAGTACTACTACGCCAACCTCGAAGACTATTACCAACAGCACTTCGCCGGGCTGATCCACGTATTGCCCCTGGGCGACTACGGCTCCTTGAAAACCGACCTGCGCTACTTCAAGACCACCGCCGACGGCAAGAACAGCACCGCCGCCGGCCGTGCCGAAGGTTACAAACTCGGCGGCTATACCAAGAACGGCACCGGTGAAATCGACAACAACACCTGGAGCGCGGCGTTCATCTACTCCCTGGGCCCGCACGCGATCACCGCCGGGTACCAGCAGGTCTCGGACGACAGCAACTTCGCCCAACTCAACCAGGGCGGCCTAGTGAACAAAGGGGAGGGCGGTTCCAGCCTGTACCTCTACACCGACCGTACCGTGCAGACCTTTATCCAGGCCGGCGAGCGCACCGCCTTTGCGCAATACGCCTATGACTTCGCGTCACTCGGCGTGCCGGGGTTGAAGGCCTCGGTGATGTACCTGAAGGGCGATCACATCCTCACCGCCAGCGGCAACGACGCGAGCGAGTGGGAGCGGGATATCGCGCTGGATTACGTGGTGCAGAGCGGCACCTTCAAGAACGTTGGGTTTGGCTGGCGCAACGGCGTGTCGCGCAGTGACGTGGCGCGGGACCAGGATCAGAATCGGGTGTTTGTGAATTACTCGATTCCGTTGATGTAACGACCTTTCAAGCACGGCAAAACCCACTGTGGGAGCCGTCGAGCCCCAGCGAGGCCGCGATGACGGCGGCACTGCCGATAGAGATGTCGCCTGACACACCGCCATCGTAGCCTCGCTGAAGCTCGACGATCCCCATTTTTGTTGTGTGTTGCGGAGCCGGCAGCATCCGTTTCAGCCGTTTTTCAAGATTTTTACGTGGGTGGCCGTGTCATCAGCCACCTGATCAAAACCGCATCGAAGATAAAAAGCTGCGGCCTCAGATGTGTCGGTGGACAGACGTACTTTGTGAAAATGCACGTCAGCGTTTTCCAGCAGCTGGTGCACCAAGGCCTTCCCGACCTGTCGCCCGCGGTAGGTACGTTCTACGTATACCCGGCGAAGCCGTCCAACCCCTGATCCCGCGACGAGATCACAAGAAAGACCGCCGACGGCGATCAACTGCCCATCACAAAACATTCCCAGAAAGCATTCACCCGGCCGATCAAATCGATTGGAGCCGTCTTCCCACTCCGTGATCAATCGTGTCAGGAACCGGAAGCCTTCGGCGACTGCCTGAGCTTCGAGGACTCGGATCTGCACCGGAAGTTGCTCCAGTTTGCGTATCGAGACGTTTGCGTTGAGCGGACTCAAAGGAACTGTCCACGAAGCCAGGGTGCCTTGGACTCAATGCAACTGTGCGCCTGGTTCTGTACCTTGAAGGGGGTGTCGAGAGTGCCCAGCGCAATCGAAATCCACTCTGGATACTTTCCTTCAGCGTCGCTCCAGAACAGCGATGAACCGCATTCCGAGCAGAATTGACGGGTGATACCTGGCGAAGATTCATAGCTTTTCAGCGTGTCACGCACAGCCTGGATCGTCACTTCTGATCGGCGCGCACTGGCATACGTCGCGAACGCTGCCCCATGCCCTTTCTGGCATTTTTTGCAGTGGCAGTGGGTGACGGCCTTGAGCGGTGTCGAAACGTGATAAGTGATTGCGCCGCAGAGGCAACTGCCTTGGGTGAATACATCCATGTCTGGTTTTGTCCTGAAGGGTCCGGCAAACACTATACCTGTGGCGAGGGAGCTTGCTCCCGCTGGGATGCGCAGCATCCCCATCCAGCCCAACCACAAACATACAAGAATCCCCCCATCTCCCCTCAGTAGACTCGCCCCACTCCCTCTACGGCAGGTCTTCCATGGACATCTTCCTCTACGCCTTCAGCGTCATGTACAGCCCCGGCCCCGTGAATTTCATGGGCCTCAACGCCGGGCTCACCGGTCAGTTCCGGCGGTCCACCGGGTTCTTCATCGGCGTGGGCTGCGCGATGCTGGTGTTGTTCGTGCTGTTCGGCTACACCGGCGAGGCGATCATTTCCCAGGCGGCGTTGCCCTATATCTCGTTGATTGGCGGCGTTTACACCTTGTACCTGGCTTATCAGGTGTTCACCGCGCGCACGGTGGTCGATGAAAAAGTCTCTACCGCACCGGCCAAGACCCTCACGTTCTGGAACGGCCTGGTGATCCAGTTGCTCAACCCCAAGGGCATCATGGCGGTGTTGCCGATCACCAGCGTCATGCTGCCGGCGGCGCATATCACCGGGGTGTCGATTGCGCTGGTGTCGGCGTTGCTGGCTTTTGGCGCGTTTGGCGCGCCGTGGCTCTATGCGTTGCTTGGCGCAATGCTGGGACGGCGGATCAACGGGGCCTGGCGCTGGCGGTGTGTGCGTATTTCATGTTTCACGCGTTCTATCTGCACCTGATTTCAATATGAGCCACCGCAACATCCTCTCATATCGCTTGGGGAACCCGCGGCGCTACGAGTACCACGTACCCGGATAGAAGTACCGACAATATAGACCTTGAGGATCCGTACCATGACGATCAATTTGACGACTGCCCCCAACATGTTTTTTCCACAGGTGCTTGCGGTGGATAACGGTGATCCTGTCAATCCTATCGGCACACATGCTCTATCAAGACGTAAGCGTGGCGTGGTCGACCCACGTACAGTTTGGCCGCAGTTTTCAACCATCAGGATTTCCATGAGGGACATGACGCAAGAGCAAAAACAATTCACAAAAGATAACATCAATAAATGGGCCCCTCACGTCAACCTGAAATTCGAATTTACTGAACAGCAGGATGGTGATATCAGAATCAAAGGTAATAACAACTTAAAAGGCGGAAGCTCGTACTTAGGTACCGAGAAACCAGTCGACGTTGATAAACCTACGATGGAGATTGGTTTTTTAGGTGGTTTGGATAAATTTAACGCCGGGACGGTTATACATGAATTCGGTCATGCATTAGGGTTCGACCATGAGCATCAGCATCCTTCACAGAAGCTCGACATCAATTGGAAGGCAATTCGTCAAGACACGCAGAACGGAAAAATCGATGCCTCGTTCGAGGAAAATTATTTGCCATTGACCAAGGACGTTGCATTCACGCCCTACGATCAAAAGTCGGTTATGCACTATAGTTTTCCCAAAGAGTATCTCAACAGTGGGGAGGGTATTGAGGACAACAACGAACTTTCAGAGGGCGACAAGGAGACTGCCAGGCTGTTCTATCCAAAACCGTTGCCAGAGCCTTCAGTTCACTGCCTCCTTTCGGCGATACCGTTTTCCCAATCCATACGCGCTATTCTCGGGCTTGGGTAGGGTGACTGCAGCCCGCCAACTGCGAGATGAATTGGGTTAACGTACAAGCCGGCTCTTACAGGTGGGTTACAGATATTTGAGCCAAGCTAGGTCGCGGCGCCGGGCCTTGAGCCCGGCGAACCAATGGACCGGCGCGTACAGCGCCAACGGCAGCAGCAATGCCACCAGCCAAATGGCGCCCATACCGTCGAAGCCGAAGTAGTTGCCGTGATTCAGGCCAAACAGTGCCACACACGTGACGTAGAGGATTTTCAGCACGTACAGGTGCAGCAAATAGAAGAACATCGGCGCTGCGCCGAAGGTGGCGAGCATGCTGATCCAGCGCTTGCTTCCCGCCTTTTCGAACGCTAGTAACAGCAGTAGCCCAATCCCCAGCGTCAGTGCCAGAAACAACAACGAAGGCGGGTACTTGGTGATGTTGAAAAAGCTCATCAGGGTTTGCACGCCGTTGTCATAGGCTTGCCATGGTTTTTCGCCATACGCATTGACCGCTCGCACTACCACGAACCCTATCAATGCACTTGCGCCGCCCAGCAACAAATAACGCTGGCGCTGCGCCGGCTGCATGTCTTTGGCAAACCACGGGCCGAGGCTGTAGCCTAGGGCGATCACACCGATCCACGGTAGCACCGGATAAGTGACGCGCAGGCGCAGCGACTCGCCCACTTCGATCCAACTGCGCTCATGCAGGATTGTCCACGGAATATGCAGTGCCGAACCGGCCTCGAAGTGCAGCCCATCCAGCAGGTTGTGCCCGGCGATGATCACCACCGCCAACACGATCAGCAGCGGCCGCGGCAACCACACCAGCGCCGCAAGGGCGATCATGCTCACGCCAATCGCCCAGATGACTTGCATATAGATCACGCTAGGCGGCAGTTGGAAAGTCCAGGCGAAGTTGACCAGGGTGAACTCCAGTACCACCAGGAACAGCCCACGCTTGAACAGGAACGCCGACACATCGCGCCGGCCCTGGTATTTCTGGCCGTACAGCCAGGCCGACAAGCCCGTGAGCAACACAAACACTGGTGCGCACAGATGGGCGAGGGTGCGGCTGGCAAATAACGCAGGCTCGGTGCTGTCGATGGTCATCGGGTCGCTGACCTGACGGTGCAGCAGGAAGGTTTCGCGCACGTGGTCAAGCAGCATGAACAGGATCACCAGGCCGCGCAGGGCATCGATGGACAGCAGGCGTTGGCGCAGGGGAACAGCATCGGTCATGGGCGAGGGTCACAGGGCAGGGCGGAAATGGGGTGTTATCCTATAACATTAATTACCGCGTTGCCGCGATTCGTCACTAAGGATTCTGATACTGTCCGTGAAATCGTTTGTGCAGGCCCCTCATCATGACGACTCCACAATCCGTCCTCGACTTCTGGAAACACGCCGGCCCCAAACGCTGGTTCGCCAAGGACGAGGTCTTCGACGCGACCTTCCGCGACACCTTCCACACCACCCACCTGCAAGCCGCCCGGCGCGAACTGGAGCACTGGCTGGCCTCGGCGCAAGGGGCCTTGGCGCTGCTGATTCTGCTTGACCAATACCCGCGCAACGCCTTTCGCGGCACCGCCCATATGTTCGCTACCGACCCGTTGGCCCGCCTGTATGCGAGTCGCATGGTCGATGCTGGATTGGATCAGCAGATTGAGCCGGCATTGCGTGCGTTCTGTTACCTGCCGTTCGAACACTCCGAAGACCCGGCGGATCAGCAGCGCTCCCTGGTCCTGAACCAGCAACTGGACGCCAACACCTACCATTGGGCCAAGGAGCACGCGCGCATCATTGAACAGTTCGGGCGTTTTCCCCATCGTAATGGCGTGTTGGCGCGAGAGACCACGGAGGAGGAGCGCGCCTTTTTAGACAAGGGTGGCTTTGCCGGTTAGCCCAGTATTCCGAGTAGGAATGCCCCCATAAAAACAGCGCATTGTCTTTCTCGCCGCACATCTCGTAGCGTGGTGTTCCACTCACGGAGAATCGTTATGAGCCAGCGTCCGTTGCGCCTGTATGTTGATCATTTGTATACCAGCCCCTACGCGATGTCGGTGTTCGTCACCCTGCGGGAAAAAGGCCTGGCGTTCGACACCTTGACCCTGGACTTGGATGCGGCGCAGAACCAGACCGCCGACTTCGCCCAACTGTCCCTGACCCAGCGCGTGCCGACGCTGGTAGAAGGGGACTTTGCGCTGTCGGAGTCTTCGGCAATTACTGAGTACCTGGAAGAGACTTACCCCGAGACGCCGGTCTATCCGGCCGATCCCAAGCAGCGGGCGAGGGCGCGGCAGGTGCAGGCCTGGTTGCGCAGCGACTTGTTGCCGATCCGCCAGGAGCGTTCGACGATGGTGGTCTTCTACGGGCAGAAGATGCCGCCATTGTCCCCCGTGGCCGAAGCGGCGGCGCGCAAATTGATCAGCGCGGCCCAGGCACTGTTGGCGGGTAACCGGGCGTATCTGTTCGGCGCGTGGTCGATTGCGGATGTGGACCTGGCGGTGATGCTCAATCGCCTGATTCTCAACGGCGACAGCGTGCCCGCCGAGTTGGAGGAATACGCGCAGCGCCAGTGGCAGCGGCCCTCCGTGCAGGCGTGGGTGCAGCAGCAACGCCCGGCGCTGTAGCCGACCATTCATCCTCTATCTGCGGTGGCGCGCTTGACAGGCGTCACCCGACGGACAAATACTCTCGCCATATTCATATATATGACTAAATGACAAAGTGAGTGTGGCCCCATGAATACCTTGTCCAGCGATGCCCGTCTGCCGCTATACCAACGCCTGCGCGACCACCTGGTCGAGCAGATCGCCAACAATCGCTGGCGCCCCGGTGAAGCAATTCCCACCGAAGCGGTGTTGTCCGCCGAGTACGAGCTGTCCACCGGCACCGTGCGCAAGGCCGTGGATGCGTTGGTGAACGAAGGTATTCTTGAGCGCCAGCAGGGGCGGGGCACCTTTGTGCGTCGCCCGCAATTCCAGTCCTCCCTGTTTCGATTTTTCCGTTTTCAAGGCCCTGCGGGCGAGCGTCAGGTGCCGGAAAGCCGCATCCTCACGGTTGAATCCCTGGTCGCGCCGTCGGCTGTCAGTGAGGCGTTGGGCCTGGCGCCCGAGGCCCAGGTGATCCGCATCCTGCGTACCCGTTTGTTTGATGTGCAGCCGCTGCTGGCCGAAGAGATCTGGCTACCGCGCGCGCGCTTCCAGGCGTTGCTGGATATCGACCTGTTCCAGCAAGGCCCGTTGCTTTATCCGGTGTATGAAGACGTCTGCGGGCAAGTGGTGGCCTCGGCCGAGGAAACCCTGACCGCCGAATCGGTCAACGAGGTGTACGCGCGATTGCTGCAGGTGCCGGTCAACAGCCCGGTGGTGGTGATCGAGCGCCTGGCTCGTGATTACGCCGGCCAGCCCCTGGAGTGGCGACGCTCCCGCGGGCACGCCGAGCACTTCCGCTACCGCGTGGACATTCGCTGACCCGACACCCGCACCGTTAACTGTTTGCCCAACACTGGCCCGGCTGCGGCACGGTTCGCGCCCGGCTGCCTCGCGTTTGACCTATAAGGATAAAAATCATGTTCAGTTGGTATCGCCAAGTCACTCCCCGGGAGCGCAAAACGTTCTGGGCCTGCTTCGGCGGATGGTCCCTCGACGCATTGGAAGTACAGATGTTCGGTCTGGCGATCCCGGCACTCATCGCTGCGTTCGCCTTGAGCAAAGGCGATGCGGGGTTGATCAGCGGCGTCACGCTGGTGACTTCGGCCATCGGCGGTTGGGTCGGCGGCACCTTGTCTGACCGCTACGGCCGGGTGCGCACCTTGCAGTGGATGATCCTGTGGTTCTCGTTTTTCACTTTCTTGTCGGCGTTTGTCACGGGCTTCCACCAGTTGCTGATCGTCAAGGCGCTGCAAGGCTTCGGCATCGGCGGTGAATGGGCAGCGGGCGCGGTGTTGATGGCCGAGACCATCAATCCCAAGTACCGCGGCAAGGTGATGGGTACCGTGCAGAGCGCCTGGGCTGTGGGTTGGGGTGTAGCGGTCGGGGTGTTTGCGCTGATCTATTCGTTTGTGCCGCAGGACATGGCCTGGCGTGTGATGTTTGTGGTGGGGCTGTTGCCGTCGTTCCTGATTATCTGGGTGCGCCGCAATGTCGAGGAGCCCGACAGCTTCCAGCGCCTGCAAAAAGAACAGGCGATTCCACAGAGTTTCTTCAAGTCGCTGGCGGGCATCTTCCGTCCTGAGCTGATTCGCGTCACGCTGTTCGGCGGTCTGCTGGGGCTGGGCGCCCATGGCGGTTACCACGCGGTGATGACCTGGCTGCCGACCTTTCTCAAGACCGAGCGCAACCTGTCGGTACTCAACTCCGGCGGCTACCTGGCGGTGATCATCTTCGCCTTCTGGTGCGGCTGCATCGCCAGTGGTTTGCTGATTGATCGCATCGGACGGCGCAAGAACATCGTGCTGTTCGCGCTGTGCTGCGTGATCACCGTGCAGGCCTATGTGTTCCTGCCGTTGACCAACACGCAGATGCTGTTCCTCGGCTTCCCGCTGGGTTTTTTCGCGGCCGGCATTCCGGCCAGCCTTGGGGCGTTGTTCAACGAGCTGTACCCGGCGGATGTACGCGGTGCCGGCGTGGGCTTTTGCTACAACTTCGGGCGCGTCTTGTCCGCGGTGTTTCCGTTCCTGGTGGGGCATATGAGCGACTCCATGTCCCTCGGCTCGGCCATCGGCATCGATGCCGGGATTGCCTACGGCGTCGCGGTGATCGCCGCGCTTTGCCTGCCGGAAACCCGTGGTCGCGTGCTGGAAGCTGCGCCCATTGACAACGTGGTAACCGGCCAGCGCACCCAGGCTTGATCCTTTTTTACTCTTGAAAGACGAACCCCATGCTTGATAACTGCTTCATCACCGGCATCGACGCCCACGCCCATGTGTTCAGCCGCACGCTGACTTTGGCCGGCGAACGTCGCTACACCCCTGGCTACGACGCCACGTTGGCGGATTACTTCGGTCACTTGCACGCCAACGGCCTGAGCCATGGCGTGCTGGTGCAGCCCAGCTTTCTGGGTACCGACAACCGCTACCTGCTGGCCGCCTTGCAGCAGGCACCCGACCGGTTGCGCGGTGTGGTAGTGGTTGAACGCGATATCGCGCGCGACGCCCTGTACGCCATGGCCGACTCAGGTGTCGTAGGCGTGCGGCTGAACCTGGTGGGCCGGGCACTGCCGGACTTCAATGAGCCGGGATGGAAAGTGTTCTTTGAGCATATCGTCGAGCTGGGCTGGCACGTGGAATTGCACCGCGAGCTGGACGACCTGCCGTACCTGGTGGGGCAACTGCTGCCGTTCGGGGTGAAACTGGTGATCGATCATTTCGGGCGACCCGACGCGGGACTGGGCGTCGAGCAGCGTGGCTTTGCCGAGTTGCTGGAGCTGGCGCTCGGTGGCCATCTGTGGCTGAAAGTCTCGGGAATCTATCGCCTCGCTGGCAGCCCGGCACAAAACCTTGAGTTTGCCCGCCAGGCGATGCCGTTGCTGCAACAGAGCTTCGGCCTGCATCGGTTGGTGTGGGGCAGCGACTGGCCACACACCCAGCATGAAGCGTCTGTCGGGTATGCCGCAGTGATCGAGCAACGCCAAGCCCTGGGCTGGTCGGCAGCGGTAGAACAGGCCTTGCTGATCGACACGCCCCGCCAATTATTCGGCTTCCACCACGCGTAACCAATCCTCCTTCACACGGCGGTCCAGGTCTTCCCAGTCCGCCATGCCCAATACCCGCGTGGTGTTCAAGCCCCGCAGGTAACCGCGCAGTTGCTGGGCGCTGGCGTTGATTTGCTCGGCGTCGGCAGCCTCGTCCTGCAGCACGTGTTCATAGTCGACCAGGTAATCGGCGACCCGCTCGCGAAACTCCGGTAGTACGGCTTCGCGGATGCGGTCGAAGGTTTTCTGGTGGGGCTTCATGGCGTGGTCCTTATAAGTTTTATGTCAGCACTATCGGTTCAGATAATAGTCACCATCAAGGATCGCAAGTTCTGTTTTTGCAGGAAAAGCGGAAAATCACCCCATCGAGACGCTGTTCAAGGAAATGCGCGATGAGGACGTTTATTCAGCTGGCGTTGATGGCTTTGATGCTCGGCACGGTTGCTATCAACAACGCGGCAATCGCCGATGATCTGCGTACGAGCCATTTGCTACCTATCAACGGTAGCGTAGACTCCCTGCAGCACGCGCAGTCGGTGGGTGTATTGCTGACTGACAGCACCCGCGACAACCTCAGCTACCTTGAACGCTACCACGACATGGCCTTGAATGGCGCCAAGGGTGCCCTCGACGGGCGTATCCGCCAGGCGTTCGTCAACAGCTCCGACCCGGAACTGGCCATCGATTGGTTGATGAGTTCGCTGCAGGGAACCTTTTTGTCGGTGACGGTCTACGACAACCTGGATGCCTTGGTGCTGGCTCACCCTGATGTGGTGGTGATGCTCGATACCCATAACCAACTGCTGACCCAGCGTAACGACCAGGTCGAGGCGCGTTTTATTGCGCGGTTCTATGATGCGAACCTGCAATACATCGCCAAGGCCGAAGGCTCGGTGCACAAGCAGGTGCCGTCGGTGTGGGTGCATGACCAGGCGGCGCCGGAAATTGCTGCGCAGATCGAGCAGCAGCGGGACGTGCAACTGGATGCCTTGAAGCAGTTCGATGCCTCGCTCAAGGCGTTGGTTCGTGCAGGTTGATGTGGACCTTTATTTTTTATAATCAGGAATTTTTCATGCGCGTTTTTTTCGCCCCGGCCTTGGCCTTTGCTTCTCTGATGTTGGCCGGTTGTGTTTCCGCCCCCAATGCTCCAACCCTGACCTTGCAGACCAGCAAAACGCCTGAAGCCTATGTGCAGTGCGTGCTGCCCAAGCTGGAAAAACACAAGATCACCTCCACCGTGACGCAGAACTCGCGCCACGCCAAAGTGGTGTTGACCAGCAAGATTGCCGCCGATGATGTGCTGGAGGCCTACAAGTCCCAGGACGGCGGCAAGGTGTTCCTGTATGAGCGCAAGCCGCTGGCGTCGACGATTACGCCGTCGCGGCTTGAGCTTGCTGCCAAGGAATGCCAATAATTTCGCGTATGGCCTAGGGCTTGGCTTCGTTGCTGAAGGCATTGACCGTCTTGACTAAACCCTGCGCCGCCAACGCCACCAACTCCCCACCTTTCTCTACCGTCGCCAGCGCCGGGTCCGAGCCCATGCGTCCATCAGGGAAGCGCGCGCGGAAGTCCAGCGCTTCACGGATCGGCCCGGTATTGGCGATTTGCGGTGAATAATCAGCCGTCTTGATCGAGTCCGGATAGGCCCATTGGGTCACCGCAATCTCCGACGGCGTGGCATGGCTGCCATGGCCCACCGGGAATTGGCGTTGCGCCAGGTCATTCACGCCTTCCAGGTCCCACCAGTTCACCAGCTTCAACGCAAAGCCGGCCGGGCGACGGGCGAAGCTGGCCTCGGCGTACAGCTCGGAAAACGCCGCTTCAATCGTGGCGATATTGCCGCCGTGGCCGTTCAGAAACAGGATCTTCTCGAAACCATGCCCGGCCAGCGAGCGCACCCAGTCGCCAATCGCGGCAATGAAGGTGGAAGGGCGCAGGGAAATGGTGCCGGGAAAACCCAGGTGATGCTGGGCCATGCCGATGTTAAAGGTGGGGCCGATCAGCAGGTCGGCGTTCTTCTGCGCTTCATGGGCGATGATTTCCGGGCACATCCAGTCGGTGCCCAGCAGGCCGGTGGGTCCGTGCTGCTCGTTGGAACCGATGGGAATCACCACCGTGCGGCTGCGTTCCAGAAACTGCCCGATCTCGATCCAGGTGGAGTGGTGTAGAAGCATGCGTGGTTCTCTTCTTTATCTATGGGGACAGGCTATCCGCCACGGATTGTACGACTACTCGCCACCTGTTGGGGTTTGCAATTGAGGTAGGTCGAAGACTTCAACCAGCGCTGGTCGGGGTACCACGAAAACATGAACTGCCCATCCTTGAGCTTGTCCACCACTTGGCGCGCCACCTGCGGGCGCACGGCCGGGCAACCCTGGCTGCGGCCGATACGGCCTTCGCGCTTGCTCCACAAGGGGCTCACGTAGTCGGCGGCATGGATGACGATGGCGCGGTCGCGGGCCTGGTCATTGAAACCCGGCTCCAGGCCGTCCATGCGCAGTGAATAGCCGTGGGTGCCCAGGTAGCTCTCCTGGGTGCGGAACAGTCCCAGGCTGGACTGGTGGCTGCCTTCGAGGTTGGAGAATTGGGTGGCGAAGTTTTCCCCGGATTTGGCGCCATGGGCTACCAGGTCGCGTAGCACCAGGGTTTTCTTGCGCAGATCGAAGATCCACAGCCGACGGGCGGTCGAAGGCTGGGAGTAGTCAATAACCGCTAGGCGCTCGGAACGTTCCTCGCCGTTATTGACCGCGCACTGCACCGCGTTCAGGGCGCTTTTGAGTACGGTGGGATTGAGTTCTGGAGCCGAGCGCGCCAGGCTGCTATACAAGTTAGGAGAGGTCTGGTTGGCGGCGAGCGCAAAATTGCTCAAGGTAGCCAACGCCACGGTCATCAAACCGAGGCGGCGCATGAAAGTCAGCATCTACGAAGTGTCCCCCGGTGTGGATTGGAGCCTGGTCAATTGTTCAAAAAACACGCATGTTACTTGAGCATTTGCCTGCTCGTTGCACCATTGGTCGCGACAGCCGACGCGCTGTCGGTCGAGCCGTTGCCGGTAACCACCCCGGCGCCAGTGGACCTGGCCCCCGTGCAACAGGCGTTGGCGCAACTGCCGAGTGTCTGCCCCGGCCTGGCGCCGCAGGTCGACGCCGCTGCCCAACTGCGCCTGCAAGCCTTCTATCAGCAGCAAGGCAATGTGCCGCTGTGGTCCGCCGATGAACGTCGACAAGCCCTGCAATCTCAGTTGCTGATGCTCGCCGATGACGGCCTGGACCCCACCCACTATAGCTTGCCTGCGCCGGATGCCACGGCAAACGTGCTGTGCAGCGATATCGCCAGCAGCCAGCATTATCTGCAAGCCTTGCAGGACCTGCATTACGGCCGCCTGCAACAATCGCGCTTCGAACCCCTGTGGCATTCCCAGCCACCCACCCGCGACCCTAACGTGGAAGTGCTGGCGTTTGCCGCCACAGGCCTGCAAGACATGGCCCAGGCATTCGACCAGGCGCGGCCCAGTGCCGATTTGTATCGCAGCTTGCGCAACGCCTATTCCATCGTGCGTCTGCAGCCGTTGCCGCATTGGGACCCGGTCGCCAGCGGCCCGCTGTTGCGCCCCGGCATGGAAGACCCACGCGTGCCGGAGCTGGCGCGGCGCCTGGTCAGTGGTGGCTACCTGACCCAGGCACCTGGCGGCAAGCAGTACCGCGATGAACTGGTCAAGGCGGTCAAGGCCTTCCAGCTCAGCCACTCGCTGCAGGCCGACGGCGTGATCGGCGCCGGCACGGTGGCCGAATTGAACATCAGCCCGCTGGTCCGGCGCGAACAACTGCGCATCAACCTCGAACGCTTCCGCTGGCTGGCCCAGGACCTGGAGCCTGAAGGCGTGCTGGTCAACGTCGCCGCCGCGCAACTGAGCGTATACCAGAGCGGGATTCCGGTGTGGCAAACCCGTTTGCAAGTGGGCCGTGCCGAACGCCAGACGCCGTTGCTCAAGTCGCGCATCACCCGCTTGACCCTCAACCCCACCTGGACCATCCCGCCCACCATCATGCGCGAGGACAAACTCCCGGCCATCCGCCTCAACCCCGAATACCTACGCCAGCAAAACCTGCAAGTGCTTGACGCCGAGGGACACCCGCTGGCGCCCGAGCAAATCGACTGGGCTCGCCCCGGCAATATCCTGCTGCGCCAGGAAGCCGGCCCGCGCAACCCGCTGGGCAAGATCGTGATGCGTTTTCCCAACCCGTATTCGGTGTACCTGCATGACACGCCGAGCCAGCCGCTGTTCACCAAAGGGCCACGGGCGTTCAGTTCGGGGTGTGTGCGGGTCGAGCAGCCATTACTGCTGCGGGATTTGCTGGTGAGCCCAGCCGAGCGCACCCGCACCGATGAATTGCTGGCCACCGGCGTGACCCATGAATTCAGGTTGGCCACGCCGGTGCCGGTGCTGTTGAGTTATTGGACAGTGGAGGTCAATCGCGAGGGGGGGTTGGTGTATGCGCCTGATATCTATGGACGGGACCTGGTGTTGATGAAGGCGATGGGGACTGTGCTTTGAGGGTTGCCAGCACCATTGTCACAGCTTGATCCGGCGTCATAAGCGCGGTGTCGAGCGTGAGCGGCACTTCAGCCCAAGCCTCGTACTCATGCGCCAGCACCGACTCCCAAGTGGGTGCAACCAGGCCGGGAATATCTCCCGTTCGGGTTTCCACCCGGCGTTGATGCTCCTGTCGGTCAGAGCAGATCACCCGAACATCCAGCAACGCCACACCCGCCGTTGCCGCCGAGGTCTTCCACGCCTCCCGGCTTTCCTGGACCGGGTTCACACAGTCAGCCACCACCGTCTGCCCCAATCGCAGGTTGCTCAGCGCCAAGGCATTCGCCACCCCATAACCGCTGGCGCCCACGTCGCCCGCCAACACACCCGCATCACGGATTGCCTGCTCAATCACGTCGATGCGCAGGTACACCGCGCCGATCTGGCGTGCCAGTGCCTGGGCAAGGGTGGTTTTGCCGGTACCGGGCAGCCCGTTGAAGACAATTAACATGCGATGCTCTCGATAAGGTTGCGTGGGTTCAGGGTATCCTTCAGTTCCCCTGCAGGTCGACCACAGGACAGCCCATGCCCTTGCCGTTTGTAAAAATGCACGCTCATGGCGACGATTTCATCATCATCGACCGCCGAGGCCTGGACGATCCGATCACCGCGAAAATCGCCCGCCAACTCGGCAACCGCCACACCGGTATTGGTTTCAACCAACTGGCCGTGGTACTCGATTGTGACGACGCCGCCGCACGCATCAAGTTCTGGAACCCCAACGGCACGCCGCTGGCCACTTGCGGCAGTGCTACCCGTGGCGTGGCGGACCGCTTGATGCATGAGGCGGGTACGGACTCTGTGGTGCTGCGTACCGACCGTGGCTTGCTGATGTGTACGCGGGCAGCGGGGCGGCAAGTGTCGGTGAACATGGGTGAGCCGTCGCTGGACTGGTCGGCCGTGCCGCTGGCCGAGGCCATGGATACCCGCACGCTGCCCATCGACGGCAACCCGGCGGCGTGCAGCATGGGCAACCCGCATTGCACGTTTTTTGTGGAAGACATCGCGGCTGTCGATATGGCAGCCGTGGGCCCGGCGCTGGAAATCCACCCGTTGTTCCCGGCCAAGACCAATGTGCATTTTGTGCAGGTGCTCGACCGTGGCCATATCCGCCTGCGCATCTGGGAGCGCGGCGGCGGCGTGCCGTTGGGCTCCGGTTCGTGCTGCTGTGGCGCGGTGGTCAATGGGATTCGTCGCGGACTGCTGGACGATACCGTCGAAGTGCAATGCGACGGCGGCACGGTAACCGTGCATTGGACAGGCGAGGGTGGCGTAGTGCTGACGGGCAGCGTCGAGCCGGTGATACAGGGCAGCGCCTACGTTGCCTGAAAGTTGACGGTAAACGTGGTGCCGCCCGTGACACAGGAACTCACCGCCACATCGCCGCCATGCACTCTGGCCAACTCGCGAACGATATACAGGCCGAGGCCTACGCTGCGCACGTCACTGCCTTGGTCGGTGCCACGGGTCATAGGTTCGAACAGCTCGGTGAGCAAGGCTTCGGGGATGACCTTGCCGTGGTTGTGTACTGAAACCTCGCACCTACCCTGTCCCAACCGTGACGTGACGGTGATCGGCCGTTGCAGATCGCCATACGCCACGCTGTTCGCCACCAGGTTGCCAATGATCTGCTGCACGCGGTCGGCGTCCAGGCAAGCTTCGCCACTGCCCTCGGCGAGATGCTCCAAGTTTGCCGCGGGAAACGCCACGCGCAGTTCATCCACGGCGCGATGAATCACCTCATGCAGGTCCAACGGCGCAGCCTTGATGGTGATGCCCTGGCCGACGCGCGCCTGGGTGAAGTCCAGCAGGTCGGCGATCATGCGCTGGGCACGCTCGGACGACTGGCCAATGTGCCCCAACAGTTGGTGCTCCTTGGCGGTGCGTTCGCCTCGGTTGAGAAAATCCGAGGCCATGCGGATTGCCGTAAGCGGGTTCTTCAAGTCATGGCTGACAATCGCCACCATCTGCTCGGCAAACAGCGCTCGGCGCTGGGAAATGGCATAGGCCTCGCTCAATTCGGCCTGGGCCAGTTTGAGCGCAAGTTCGGTGGTGGTCTTTTCCTGCAACAGCGCTTCGGCGAAGTTGCGTGCATTGAGCAACTCGCGCTCGTACTTGTCGCGGTCGGTGGTGCCGAACAGCGCCAGGTCGTACAGCGTTCCGTCGTCCTGCTCGCGTTTGATGCCGTTGAGCAGGACGGTCAGCTTGTGGCCTTCGCGGTGCAGCATGTCGAGTTTGACTTCGGTGACGCTGCCACGCATGCGCAGCATCGGCGCCAGGTGGGTCTGGTGGAAGATCCGTCCGCCCATGGTCAGCAAATCCTGGAAACGCTTGCCGTACAGCTCCGTCGTACTGAACCCCAGCCACTCGCTGAAGCGCGAATTGGCTTGCAGGATCGTGCCGTCCTCCGCCGTGACGGCGAGGGCGCAGGCGGCGCTGTCGAACAACTCAGCCGACATGGGAGACCGCCCACGGCGCCAGGAAGCGTTCCATAGCCTGCGCGCAGGCCTGCGGCGCGCTCATGTGGGGGCAATGACCGACGTTATCCACCAGGCGATAGGTACTGTTGGGCAACACGCTGTGCAGGTATTCGCCCACGGCCACGGGTGCGATCAGGTCGTCGCTCGATTGCAGGATCAGTACCGGAGTGGCCAGGCCGATCACGTCCTGGCGGTTGTCCGACATGAACGTCACCCGTGCAAATTGTTTGGCGATGGCCGGCTCAGTGCGGCAGAAACTCTCGGTCAGTTCTTCACCCAACGCGGGTTGGTCGGGCGCGCCCATGATCACCGGGGCCATGGCGCTGGACCAACCGAGGTAGTTGCTGTCGAGGGTATCGAGCAGGTCCTGGATATCCGCCAACTTGAAGCCGCCGACATAACCGTCTGCGTCGATATAGCGCGGCGAGGGGCCGATCATGACGTGGGCGGCGATCCGGCCGGGGGCGTGGCGGTCGGCGAGGGTGCCGATCATGGCGCTCACCGAATGGCTCACGAGGATCACCGGGCCCACGGCGAACGCGTCGATAATCTCGTTCAAATCGCGCGCGTAACCGTCCAAGGTGCTGTATTTGGCCTTGTCGAACGCACTAAGGTCCGACAGGCCGGCGCCCACCAAGTCATACATCACCACGCGGAAGTGCTCGAAAAACTGCGGTGCCAGGTAGTTCCACATGGCCTGGTTGCAGCCGAAGCCGTGTGAAAACACCAGGGTCGAGCTGCCGTTGCCCATCACACTGATATTGTTGCGTTGGCGCAGATCCATGGGCTTCCCGATTGTGGCGTTTTGCTATGTTTGAAGGGAGTTTAGATAGTCATCGGTGCGGGGTCACGCGATATAGCGCAGATAAGGTAAAGTCGCCGCCTTCAGGAAGAAACTTCAGGTAACAAAACATGATGGCGATTCTGCGGCAGTCCGTCTTGAGTCTGGTGGCGCTGGTGTTTTTAGCCCAGCTGGGCACCGCCCTGGCGGACACTTCGCCGCTTGGCGTCGCCCTCGACCAACGGGTGATCGACCTCACCAACACTCTGGATGCCAGCACCACCACCCGTCTGAAAAACCAACTCGCCGATCTTGAGCAACGTAAGGGCTCGCAAGTGGCCGTGTTGCTGGTGCCCACCACCGGCGGCGCGAGCATCGAGGACTACGCCAACCAACTGTTCCGCGCCTGGAAGCTGGGACGCAAGGATGTCAATGACGGCATCCTGCTGGTGGTCGCCAAAGAAGACCGCAAGGTGCGTATCGAGGTGGGCTATGGCCTGGAAGGCACGGTCACAGATTTGCTCGCACACCGCATCATCGAAGAACACATCACCCCGGCCTTTCGCCAGGGGGATTTCGTCGGCGGTGTCTCCCAGGGCGTCAACGACCTGGTGGTACTGGTGGATGGCGGTGATTTGCCTAAAGCCACAGGGACAAGGGTCAATCCGCAGTTCATCGCAATCGCGCTGGCGTTTGTGCTAGGAGCCATTGGCGGCGTGCTGATGAGTGCTGGCAAACTGCGGTGGCGCCGCGCATTGATTGCCGCGGTGGTTGCCACGTTGCTGCTAGTGATAGTGGGTGAGGGCCGCGACTGGGCGATGTTTCTGCTGGTGATGCCCCTGATCATGCTGATCGGCGGCGCGACCTTCGGCGCATTGTGGATGGCGCGCTCGGTGTTTTACGGCGTGATAGGGCTGCTGGTCTACATCCTGGGCTTGCTGGTGGTTGATCAGCGATATGCCGACGTCAACTTTATCCACTGGCTGGTATTTCCATTGGGTGCGCTGGTAGTTCTGGGGTTGTACCTGGTGCTGTTGGTGATCATGAAGGACGCCTGGAAGCAGAGCTGCGTGGGTTTTGTTGCGCGGCTGCTGGCAGCGGTGGGGGTGTATGTGGCAGCGGGCGTGCTGATGGAGCTCGGCCGTAGTGGCTGGCTGTACGCGTTCCCGATTGCCTCGTTTGCCGCGCTGTTCATCTTTGGCAAGACCAGCGGCGGGTCGGGGTCTTCGGGCGGTGGATCGAGTTCGAGTTCCAGCAGCTCCAGTTCCAGCAGTAGTTCCTCAGGGGGTGGTGGCTCCAGTGGCGGCGGTGGGGCGTCCGGCAGTTGGTAAACCCTACTGCTGCCGCGTCATCCAATCAATAAATAATGCAAACAGCTCCGCCTGGGAGTTGATGACCAACTTGGTGTACACATGCTTGCGATGCATGCGCACCGTCTCCGGCGAAATCCCCAGCACTTGCGCTGCCGACTTCACCGAGTGCCCCCGCAGGATCAAGTGCGCAATTTCGCGCTCACGCACTGTCAGCAGCCCACTGCCAAACCCCATGAAGGCTGCTTCAATCTGTTGATGTGCGCGGGTTTGACTGAAGGCTGGGTCGCCCACCACCTTGTCCAACCCACCCGTGGTGCCAAACCGGTGCAACAGCGCGCGGATCACCGGGTGGGCAGAGCGCTGCACGGCCAGTTGCGCATCGCTGAATTGGCCGGCGCTGAGTCCCTGGAACATGCACAGGGAAATCTTGCTGCGTGGGCACAGGTCAACGATGTGGTAACTCTCCAGGGCACCGCCGCTGCGCAGGTAATAGGTCTTGTAGTACTCACTGTTGAAAAAGTCATCCGGCGCGATTTGCGCCAACGAGTAGAAGCCTTCCGCCAAGCCTTTATCGACTGCCAGACAGAAGGGGTCCAACTGGTAGCCACGGGAAAAGTAGCGATGGATGATCTCGTCCTGATGCTCCCGTGGGATGCCTTGCTGATAGAGCAGGCGTGGCGCCTGGCCCTGGCGCTCCAGGCTGATCATCATCGATTCGATGGGGCACAGGGCACACAGCGCGGCGGCGAGGTACTCAAGGAATCGGGCTTCATCGACCTGGATAAACGCCTGGGCCAAGGCGTCGTGCCAGGTTTCGAGTGCCTGGGGGCCGAGGGCAGGGGGCTGATTGATCGGTGCGTTCATGCGGGCCAGTCTACCCGCCGGCCAGCGTCCCGGCAAAAACCTCGAAACAGGCTCGGCGTTGTGGCTCATCGTCCCTGGTAGTCGCCGCTCTGGCGAAGTTCGGCCGCAGTGTCGAGAATGCACTGGCGCAGGGTTTCGACCACCTCGTCCACTTGCGCGTGGGTGATGATCAGCGGCGGCGACATCACGTTCAAATGCCCGATAGGGCGTACCAGCAAACCTTTTGCCTGGGCCCGTAGGTGGATGAGTTCGCCAATGTTCACCGCATCCGGCAACAGTGCCTTGGTGTGTTTATCGGCGACAAACTCAATACAGGCCATCAGGCGCTGACAGCGAATATCGCCTACCAGCGGCAGTCCGGCCAGGGTTTGCAGGCGCTGCTCCAGGTAGGTGCCCACATCCTCGACATGGGCCAGCAGGTTCTCCCGCTCAATGATCTCGATGTTCTTCAGCGCTGCCACGCAACTGACAGGATGGCCACTGTAAGTGAACCCATGGGTGAAGCAGCGGCCCTTGCCCGGCTCGCCGATCACCTGCCAGATCTGCTCCGAAAAAATGCACGCACCCAACGGCAGATAGCCGGAAGTCAGGCCCTTGGCGGTAGTGATGATGTCCGGCTGCATGCCAAAGACGTCCTTGGAAGCAAAAAATGCGCCCAGGCGTCCGAATGAGGTGACCACTTCATCGGCGACATACAGCAGGTCGTAGCGTTGGCAGATTTGCCACATCCGCTGGTGGTAGCCCTCGGGTGGAATGATCACGCCACCGGAGCCCATGATTGGTTCGGCAAAGAACGCGGCCACGTTGTCCGGGCCGAGGGTCAGGATCTTGTCTTCGAACTCATTCACCAGGAAGTCGAGAAAGTCCGCTTCGCTCATCCCTTCCGGAGCCCGGTAGTAATTGGGGCAGGAGATGTGGTGAAACAGGTCGCTCATGAAATCGAATTCCGGCGCCCGGTCCGCGGCCTTGTTGCCGATGGACATCGTCAGGAACGTCGAGCCGTGATAGGCACTGAAGCGCGAGATGATGTGTTTCTTGGCCGGTTTGCCACGGCTGTTCTGGTAGAACTGCACCAGTCGATACGCCGTATCCACCGCTGTGGACCCTCCAGTCGTCAGGAACACATGATTAAGATCGCCTGGGGCCAGGTTTGCCAACTTGGCGCACAGTTTGATGGCTGTCACGTTGGCCATGTCGCAAAACGGGTTGGAGTAGGCCAGTTGGCGCACCTGGTTGGCGATGGCGTCGGCCATTTCCTCGCGGCCGAGGCCAATATTCGTACACCACATGCCGCCCACCGCGTCCAGGTAGCGATTGCCGTGGGTGTCATAGATATAAGCGCCATCTCCTGCGGCGATATTCAATGAGCCCTGTTCACGGTGTTCGTCGAACATATGAAAACCGTGCATGTAGTGGGCTTTGTCGGCAGCGTCCAGTTGCTTGTGGTTGAACTGGGTGAAGAATTCAGGATTGGGCAGAGTCATGGCGTTTACCTTCAAAGGCTGGGAGTCATTTGCCGGTCTTGACGGCGTTCCACGTACGGGTGATCAGGCGCACGGCGGCCGGCGGCTGGCTTTGCTGGGTGAACAGGCGTTGCATCGTCTCCGGGTCCGGGTAGATAGCCGGGTTGTCGCGGATATCGGCGTTGACCAGCGGCTTGGACGCCAGGTTGCTGTTGGCGTAGTGGATGGTGTTGCTGACGCCGGCGATGGTGCCGGGTTGCAGGAGAAATTCGATGAACTTATGGGCATTGGCGACATGGGGGGCGTCGATGGGAATGTAGAAGTTGTCGAACCAGATCAGCGAGCCTTCTTTGGGAATAAAGTAGTCCAGCTTGATAGTGGCGCCGGCTTCCGTCGCCCGTGCCTGAGAGGTGGCGTAGTCGCCTGACCACGTGGTTGCCAGGCACAGGTCACCATTGGCCAGGCCATTGATGAAACCGCTGGAGTCGAATTTGCGAATGTACGGCCGTACGGCCATCAGCACGTCCTGAGCAGCCTTCAAGTCTTTTGGCGCGACGCTGTTGGGGTCCAGACCAAGGTAGGTCAGGGCCAGGGGAATCATGTCGGTGGGGGAGTCCATGAAGGTGATGCCGCAGTCGGCAAATTTCGACACGATTTTGGGATCGAAGATCATAGCCAGGGAGCCGAGCGGGGCGTTCGGCATACGCGCCCTGATCATGTCGACGTTGTAGGTCACACCATTGCTGCCCCAGGTGTAGGGCGCGGAATAGGTGACGCCAGGGTCGTGGGCTTGCAGGCTTTTCAGCACCAAAGGGTCAAGGTTCTTCCAGTCGGGTAACTGGGACTTGTCCAGTGGCTGGAAGACTCCGCCCTTGATCAGCAACGGCACCAGGGAGGCGTTGAGGAGGGCCAGGTCATATCCGGAATGCCCGGAAAGCAGCTTGCCCTGCACGGTTTCGTAGGAATCGTAAGTGTCGTAGATCACCTTGATACCCGTGGCTTTCTCGAAATCGGCCAGGGTGGTATCACCGATGTAGTCTGCCCAGTTGTAGATGCGCAAGGTATTGCCTGGGTCGTCGGCGGCCTGAGTCAAGGTGGAGGTGGCAAGCAGTACGGCGCTGAACAGAGCGATAAAGGCTTTACGCATGGGGGCCCACCTTGAGTTGTGCTTGTTATCAGGCTGAGGGACTGATTGCACTGTCAGGCAGATGGCCGGTGGGCGCCATACCCCGTTCGGGTAGGGTTCAGCTCAGGACGATGTAATCGTTCTGCTGGAGTATTGGCCGGTGCGTGCCCTGCACCAAGTGGATATAGCGACCGTCCACCAGGTCGATGGGCAGGCAGTCGTCGATGTCCAGCACTCCATCGGTGTGGGCTTGGGACCATTGGCGCCGCGTGTGTTGTTTGCCTTTGCTCATGGCCTCCTGTTTGCTACGGGCTACCACCAGCAGGTAGTGATGGGCTTCACCAAAGCTGTTGGCTTCGTAACCGCCCAGGTTGATGAAGTAGAGGTGAGGCGCGCCAGCCGCCGGGGCCAGATGGCTGAGTTCGACTCTCCAACCGTCCACGCCCTCTACTGCCATCCAAGAATCGATATGTACGCCCTTGGGGCTGCCGAACCAGTCGGCGCGTAGTTGCGGGTAGGCCGCTTCCAGCGTGTCCGCCACAGCGAACACCACATCGTGAACTTCAATTTTTGCCCGTGGGTGTTTGCCCCCGAGCATGACGACAAACAGCATTGCAGATTCTTCCTGGCGATTTGACAGAGGCTAACCTTACTTCGATTGAACCCTTTTGTCCGGTCAATGCCAGACTGTTAATCCGCGAACTCATCAGGAGGTTGTCATGCGTACCATTGATCTGGCGGGCGTTCCCGTCCCTGTTATCGGCCAGGGAACCTGGCGCATGGGCGAAAACCCCGACCAGCACCGCGCCGAAGTCGCCGCGCTGCAATTGGGTATTGACGAGGGTATGACCTTGATTGACACCGCCGAAATGTATGGCGAGGGCGGCGCTGAAAGCGTCGTTGGAGAAGCGATTCGAGGCAGGCGCGACCAGGTGTTTCTGGTGAGCAAGGTCTACCCGCACAATGCCAGCCACAAGGGCGTGCCCCGCGCCTGTGAAGCCAGTCTCCAGCGCCTGGGCACGGACTATATAGATCTTTATCTGTTGCACTGGCGTGGTCAGCACCCCCTTGAGGAAACTGTCGAAGCGTTTGAACGCCTGCGCGAAGCCGGAAAAATCGGCCGCTGGGGCGTCTCCAATTTCGATGTGGCCGACCTGCAGGAACTCGCATCCCCGGCCTGCGCTACCAATCAGGTGCTCTACAACATCGATGAGCGCGGCATCGAATTCGACCTGCTGCCCTGGTGGCAACAGCACCACTTGCCCTTGATGGCGTACTGCCCGATCGCCCAGGGCGGTGAGCTGTTGTCCAGCCCGACCCTCAAGCAGATCGCCCGTCGCCATGAGGTCACACCTGCGCAGGTCGCCCTGGCCTGGGTGTTGCGCCATGACGGCGTGATCGCAATTCCCAAAGCCGTCACGCCGGAGCATGTGCGACTCAACGCAGCCGCCGCCAAATTGGTGCTGGATGAGCACGACCTCGACGCGATTGATCGCGTGTTTGGCGCACCTAAGCGCAAGCACCCTTTGGCGATGGTTTAGCCAACCGTCAGGAGCGGCGCCTTCCTTGGCACCGTTCCCGGGCTAATCCGGGTTAACCGGCAACCGGGCTGCGCCAGTCATCGGACCCGGAAGTGCCAGACACTTCGTGGGTCCACACGATCTTGCGGTAGGTGAAGTACACATCCTCCAGATGGGTGAAGTGGGCGTTGTCCGGGTCCTGGCAGTTGGGCGTGCGTGATTGGATGTCCACGATGGTGGCGCCTTCCAGTTCAATCGTGAAGTAGTGCTCCTGTGTGCCGGCCGACGAGGTGCGCAGCCATTCCAGCCGGCACTTGACCTCTTCGCCGCTGGTCAATGCACTGAACAGCAATGGTGAGGACTTATCGAAGACTTTGCTGATCATCAAGGGCTTATGCACCCTCTGGCCCGTTGGTTGGCCGGATTGAGGGTCGCGCGGAATGATCACCTGATGAGAAAAGGCCTGGACCAGGATCTGGTCCTCATGGCCTTCCTGATAAATGTTACCTACCGAGTCCTGGGTAAACGTGCCTGCCGTGATCAAACCTTGTTTGACGCCGGTGACGGAGAGATACGCGGGTGTTGGCATGACGGGTTTCCTTGTCTGATTGAAGGGGTAGTCCCACCGATAAATGCAGCGGCTGGGACTTTGCCTAGTACAAGAAGCGTGCCTGAAAGTGTGTGGGGTAATGATTGTTAGGGTTAGGCTGTATATAAGTTAGGGTTGTTGAACAGTCAGGGTGTGTTTGGCTGGTTTAAATTGGTTTTTCTTGCGCATCACTGCGCACTTAGTTGCTCAGTCGAGACTTTATTTGAATGGCTGGCGTGTAACGTCAATCCGAGCGAGCGGGCATGAATGAGTGCGCAAAATGCTGCGCAGTGGCTGATTTAAGGGGTTTGTAGGAAAAGGATTAACTATTATTTCGTCGCTTGCTGAATGTTTTAGCCGTAGCTAAGGTTCTGGAGCTTTGCAGGGATTCCTGCAAGGTTCAGATGGCTTTCTGCTGCGCACTTTACGCGTGGTTAGTTGGCTGATCCTGTCTTGGTTAGTTGCGCCTGGTGTGAAATGTCTTATTCGGACACGCTGTGTGATCATTATCTTGAAGTTGCAAGGTCGCCCTGTGCGCAATCGAGTTTTGCGGGCAGCGATATGCGCTTTTCGAGTGAATATGAATGCCTGGAATCCGAGTTGGCAAAGGCGCAATCGATTCATGGCAGCAGCCAGCCCGATTGGCGCAAGGTCCTGGAAACCAGCGAGCTAATGTTGCGACATCGGTCCAAGGATCTGCGCTCGGCCGTCTGGCTGACCTGGGCGTTGCACCAGTGCGAGTCCTATACAGGCCTGCTAGCCGGGCTCGGATTGCTGCGTTATCTCTGCGAGCACCATTGGTCGGTGGTCTACCCCGAAAAAATGCGTACTCGCGGTGCGGCATTCGCTTGGTTGGTACTGCGTCTCGAGCCTCTTTTTACGCAAGGCCTGCCCCTGCAGAGCCAGCAGCCCTTGTTTCGTGCAGTACTTGAACAACTGGTTTGCCTCGATGAGGTATGGACCAGGCACTTGGGAGACGAGGCGCCTTTGCTGCTGCCGATCCGCAGGCAATTGGCTCAGCGGCTGGAGCTGGCTGTTCAGGACCATGCTCCGGCGGCGGGCATGAGCGGTGTCATAGCGCAGGTCAGGCACGCGACCAGCCAATTACTCAAACCTGAAGCGGTCGTGGACAACGAAAAAGACGCCAACAAGTTGCTACGCACTCTGCAGGAGCAGGCCCGTTCCTTGTGTGCCTGGTGGTTGCGCCAGAACGCCACCGATCTGCGTGCCTTGCGCCTCAACCGAACGTTGAACTGGCTGGTACTGAGCGGGTATCCGGATGCCGACAGCGAACGGATTACCGCCTTGCGCGGGCCTGCGCCTGACAAGCTCAAACGTTGTCAGGAGCGTTTTGCTCAGGGGTATTACGCCGACCTGATACTGGAACTCGAAACCAGTCTCGCCGGCGCGATGTTCTGGTTCGACGGACTGCATATGCTCTGGCAATGCCTGGAAGCCTTGCAGGCGGAACAGGCCATGACTGAGTTGGAAGTGACCTTCGCCTTGCTGCTGCAACGTCTGCCGGACCTGCCGTCGTTCTGTTTTCACGACGGCGTTCCTTTTGCCGATGCCGCCAGCCGTGACTGGATCACGCTGCAGGTCCGCCGTCGTCTGCAAATACCCGAACCAGCCGCAGTGATGATTGATGCCGAAGCCGAGCCTTGGGAGATCGCCTTGCAGGCAGTGGCACCCCGGTTGCGAAAGGACGGGCTCAAAGCCGCAATCCATGAACTCAAAAAAGGCATGTACGCCGCTCGCAGCGAGCGCGCGCGATTTCATTGGCGGCTTGCCCAGGCGAGGCTGTGTGTACAAGCCGGCAAGCACGAACTGGCGAAGATCCAGCTCGAACATCTGGACCACGAACTGCAACACACAGGTCTTGAACGTTGGGAGCCGGAACTGGCCCTTCAGGTAACCCAGCTTCTGTATCGCTGCTGTGACCTGTTGCCACAAAACCACGCCGTGCTCGAGCGCAAGGAAGACACCCACCGCAGGCTGTGCCTCTTCGATCTGGAAGCGGTACTTGAATAGGCTTTCGAGCCACTGAGTAAGGAGAAACACCATGGCCAAAGAAGGTTCGGTCGCCCCCAAGGAACGTATCAACATCACTTTCAAGCCCGCCTTGGGCGGTGCGCAGGAAGAAGTCGAACTGCCGTTGAAACTGTTGGTGCTGGGCGATTTCACCCAGCGTGAAGATGTGCGCAAGCTCGAAGATCGAAAGCCTATTGCGATCGACAAGAACACCCTGGATGACGTGTTGGCCAAACAGGCGTTGAGCCTGACGCTGAGCGTGCCTAACCGTCTGCAGGAGGATGCAGGTGTTGAGGAATTGGCCATTCAGGTACGCATTAATTCCATGAAGGATTTCAATCCGGCGAACCTGGTAGAGCAGGTTCCCGAACTGCAAAAGCTGATGGCGTTGCGCGAGGCGCTCATGGCGCTCAAAGGACCATTGGGCAACACGCCGAGCTTTCGCAAAGCTATCGAACAGGCCCTTGCCGATGACGATTCCCGTGCTCGGGTATTGGCTGAGCTGGGACTGGATACACCTGACGCCTGACATTTTTCAGTAAAAGGACACTGAGCTCATGACGACACAACAGCACTCACTGCCTGCACAAACCGCTGATCAATACAGCATTCTCGATAACATCGTTGCCCAGACTCTGCTGAGTGCGGACGACGAGGCCTATGGTATTGCCAAGCGTGGTGTTTCGGCGTTCATCGAAGAGCTGGTCAAACCGCAGAACCGAGGCGAGCCCGTCAAGAAAAGGCTGGTCGACCGGATGATTGCCGAGATCGACACGAAGCTTAGTCTTCAGATGGATGAGATCCTGCACCACTCGGATTTCCAGGCCTTGGAAGCTTCCTGGAAAGGCCTGCAGTTGTTGGTTGATCGCACCAACTTCCGCGAGAACATCAAGATCGAACTGCTGAACGTCTCTCGGCAAGATCTGCTGGAAGATTTCGAGGACTCACCTGAAGTGATCCAGTCCGGGCTGTACAAACATATCTACAGTGCGGAATACGGTCAGTTTGGTGGTCAGCCGGTGGGCGCAATTATCGCCAATTACTTTCTGTCTCCCAGCGCCCCCGACGTGAAGTTGATGCAGTACGCTTCCAGTGTGGCCTGCATGGCCCATGCGCCTTTTATCGCCGCTGCCGGCCCTGCGTTCTTCGGGTTGGAAAGTTTCACCGGTCTGCCGGATCTCAAAGACCTGAAGGACCATTTCGAAGGCCCTCAATTCGCCAAATGGCAAAGTTTTCGCCAAAGCGAAGATTCACGCTATATCGGCTTGACCGTGCCGCGTTTCCTGCTTCGTACGCCCTACGATCCCCTTGAATGCCCGGTCAAGACCTTTGCCTACCAGGAAAATGTGGTCAACAGCCACGAACACTACCTGTGGGGCAATACGGCCTACGCTTTTGCCACACGCCTGACCGATAGTTTCGCGCGGTTTCGCTGGTGCCCGAACATCATCGGCCCGCAAAGCGGTGGTGCGGTGGAAGACTTGCCGTTGCATCACTTCCATAGCATGGGTGAAATCGAAACCAAGATTCCGACTGAAGTCTTGGTTTCCGATCGCCGGGAATACGAACTGGCGCAAGAGGGATTCATTGCCCTGACGATGCGAAAGGGCAGCGACAACGCAGCGTTTTTTTCCGCCAGTTCGGTCCAGAAGCCGAAACACTTTGGTCTCAGTCCCGAAGGCAAGCAGGCTGAGCTGAATTACCGTCTGGGAACCCAACTGCCCTACATGATGGTAGTGAATCGCCTCGCCCACTATCTCAAGGTCCTGCAGCGTGAGCAATTGGGGTCGTGGAAGGAGCGCACCGACCTGGAGCTGGAACTCAACAAGTGGATTCGACAGTACGTCGCCGATCAGGAAAACCCCAGCGCCGAAGTGCGTGGGCGGCGCCCCTTGCGTGCGGCCCGCATCGTTGTCAGTGATGTCGACGGCGAGCCCGGCTGGTATCGAGTCAACCTGAGTGTGCGCCCGCACTTCAAGTATATGGGGGCGGATTTCACATTGTCCCTGGTCGGCAAGCTCGACAAAGAATGAGCAGAGGCCAGGTCATGCCCAACCACCAGAGTCTTTTCCAGCGCCTTGAGCGCCCGGCTACTCCCGCAAGTGCCGTGACGTCCGTCGCGATCCACCTGGGAAAAATGCTCAGCATCCGTGCGGGCAGTGTGCAGACGCTGCCCGATTACGGCTTGCCCGACCTCAATGACATGAACCAGAGCCTGCATGAGTCATTGTCTCAGTCACGCTTGTTGATCGAGCGATTCATCCGCGCCTACGAGCCGCGCTTGAAGGATGTGCGGGTCAAGACGTTGCCGAGGGACCACGACCCACTGGCCCTGGCCTTCGCCATTGAAGCTACTTTGATGATCAAGGGCACCCAGCGCCCCGTGGTGTTCACCGCTCGGCTATGCGATTCCGGTCGGGTAGAGGTCTTGCCGGATGTCGTTTAATCGTTATTACCAAAGCGAGCTCAGTGCGTTGCGCCAGCTCGGTCGTCAGTTCTCCGAGCGCAATCCTGCGCTTGCTCCCTTTCTCGCAGAGTCGGGTCAAGATCCGGATGTAGAGCGACTGCTGGAAGGCTTTGCGTTTCTCACGGGGCGCTTGCGCCAGAAGCTCGATGACGAGCTTCCAGAACTGACACATTCGCTGATGCATTTGCTCTGGCCCAACTACATGCGCCCGATGCCCGCGTTCAGCATGCTGCAATTTGATCCGTTGAAACACTCCGGTCCGGACGTGTGGGTGGCGAGGGACACGCCGGTCGAAAGCGCCGCAGTCAATGGCGAGCGGTGCCGTTTTCGGACCTGCTATGCCACGCAGGTTCTACCGCTGCAACTGAGCGCGTTGGAGTACGGCACCCAGGCAGGGCGGGGGAAGTTGAGCCTGCGTCTGGACATGAGCGCCGAAGGTAATTTCAGTGAATGGACCTTCACTCAGTTGCGCCTGCATCTCGCCGGAGATCGCTACATCAGCCAGGAGCTGTACCTGAGCCTGCTGCGTCATCTTGACGGTATCGAGTTGCTACCTTTGGGCCACGATGGCCTGCCGGTCAACGGGGCTAATGGCCAGGCGTTATCACTGCGGCTGGGCGCCGACCAGGTCCAGCCGGTGGGTTTCAGCGAGGAACAGGCGTTGATCCCGTATCCGCAAAATACCTTTCCAGGGTATCGCCACCTGCAGGAGTATTTTGCCTTTCCTGACAAGTACCTGTTTGTCGATGTAGGGGGCTTGGGCGTGCTGCAGGAATTACCTGGCGAATTGCTCAAGCAGGTGCGTGGGGTGATGTTGCGCTTCGAGTTGCGCACGCCATGGCGTGAGTCCCAGCAGCCCACCCTGGAGAACGTCAAACTGTACTGCACCCCTATCGTGAACCTGTTCAAGCATGATGCGGTGCCCATCCGGCTGGACGGCAAGCAGGATGAGTATCTGCTCGTCCCTGGCGAATACTCACGGGAAAACGCGAGTGTATTTTCCGTCGACAGTGTCACAGGGTGGCAACCGGGTGGGCGTGGATACAAGGCTTACGTGCCCTTCGAATCCTTCGAACATGGTGGCGACACCGACCAGGCGGATAGCCCGGCGAGTTATAGCATTCGTCAACGGCCATCGGCACAGCATGCAGGGCTTGAAACCTGGCTTGCGTTTGGTAACGGTCCTGAGTCAGAGCAGCAAACACTGTCGATCGAGTTGACGTGTACCAATCACAACCTGCCTCGGCTGTTGCAGCTTGGGGACATAAACCTGCCCTGCGAACAGACGCCAGAGGGGTTGTCGTTTCGGAACATCTGCGCGCCAACGGCAAGTTTCCCGCCACCCCTGGATCAGGATTTTCTCTGGCGATTGATTAGCAACCTGTCGCTCAACTATCTGTCGTTGAGCGACATCAACGCCTTGAAGGTGATCCTTCAAACCTATGACTTACCGCGCTACCACGATCGGCAAGCGCAGAAGGTCAGTGAGAGGAAGCTGGGCGCAATGCGATCCGTCAGTCATACGGCGGTCGACCGATTGCAACGGGGCTTGCCGTTTCGGGGGATACGAATTGATCTGAGCATCGACCCCCAAGGCTTTCTGGGGCATGGCGAAGTGTTCGTCTTCGCGTCGGTACTCAACGAATTCTTCGCGCTTTACGCCAGTCTCAACGCTTACCACGAACTACGAGTCATCAGTACACAAGGAGACGTGTACCTATGGCCACCACGGATGGGGCAGCAGCCCCTGCTTTGACGCGACTGTCCCGGGGCATCCGCGAGTATTCGCTGTTCCAGGCGGTTTTGCAGGTGATCAACCGCTTGCGCGAAGCCCATCCCCTGTCGGATGACGACGCGTTGTATGACTTGTTGGAGTTTCAAGCCAATCCAGGTCTTGGCTTTCCCGGTCACGATATTGACCGGGTGGAGTTTTTCAGTGAGCACGGGCAGTTGCGTGCGCGTCTTCGCCTCAACCTTTTGGGCTTGTGTGGCGCGGGGTCGCCCTTGCCGGCGTTTTATGGCGAGCAAGCGTGTGCCGACGGAGTGGGTGGCAGTACTACGCGAGAATTTCTGGACGTGTTTCATCACCGTTTGCAACGACTGATGCTACCCATCTGGCGCAAGTACCGTTACCGGGCGCGGTTCCAGGCAGGCGCGCGTGACACGTTATCCGAGCAGATGTTTGCGTTGATCGGCCTGAGCGGCCAGCAGATTCGCAGTGTCGCGCAATTGAACTGCAAGCGGCTGTTGCCTTACTTGGGGTTACTTAGCCTGCGGGCGCATTCGGCAGCCTTGATCGAGACGGTGTTGCGTTACTACTTCAAACACCCCCGCTTGTTCATTGAGCAGTGGGTACTGCGCACGGTTGCAATCGCTGACGCACAGCGAAATCGGCTCGGCACCGCGAATAGCGTACTTGGCCGTGACCAGGTATTGGGCAGTCGGGTTGCCGACTGTAGTGGCAAGTTCAGGGTGCATCTGCAGGGCCTGGGTTGGCAGCAATTCCATGGGTTTCTGCCCACTGGGCCCGACTACCCGCTGCTGTGTTCATTGGTGCGCCTCACATCTCGGGATCCATTGGACTATGACGTGCGGCTGGTGCTGGCCAAGGAAGAGATCCGACCGTTGCACATTGGTGAACACAACGTCTGTCGCCTCGGCTGGACCACGTGGCTGGCGCATGACTGCTCCGACGGGGTGGTCATGGTGCCGGGCAACGCTCATGAGGGATGAATCATTATGATAAATGTGGATCTGCAACAACTTATTCAGACATTGACCACCCAGGCCCGTCGGGATTTGGTGCGCGCTGCTGAACGTTGCGTAACGCGCGGCGGCAGAGAAGTACTGGTGGAAGACTTGTTGCTGGCCTTGCTGGAGCATCAAGACGGCCTTCTCGTACGGGCTATGGCAGATGCAGGCATTGAGGTGGGTGAGTTGCAAGCGGCACTGCAGCCCAAGGGGGAGGCGAGTGCATCACGCAACCCGGTGTTTGCCCAATCGCTTGTGCAATGGCTGCAGCAGGCCTTGGTGGTTGCCCATCTGGAACTGCGCCAGACCGAAGTCGATCACGGCGCGCTGTTGCTGGCACTGCTGCGTCACCCGCTGCACCATGCGGGGAGTGCCTATCAGGTTTTGTTGAACCGCTTGGATACGCAGCGTTTACTGGGCTTTGTGTCGAGTCAGTCGCCTGGCACGGATCCTTCGCCGACGAGCGAGTCATTGCTGGAACACTTCACTCACGACCTGACGCGCCAGGCGCTTGAAGGCCGTATCGATCCGGTGATGTGCCGCGAAGCTGAGATCGGCCAACTGATCGACATTCTCATGCGCCGGCGCAAAAACAACCCAATACTTGTCGGCGAAGCCGGGGTAGGCAAGACGGCCGTTGTCGAAGGCCTCGCGCTGCGCATTGCCACCGAGCAGGTGCCAGCCGCTCTAAAGGATGTGCGGGTGCTGACCCTGGATATGGGGCTACTCCAGGCTGGAGCCAGCATCAAGGGAGAATTTGAGCGGCGCCTCAAGGGCGTGATCGACGAGGTCAATGCCTCGGTCAAACCGGTGATCCTGTTTATCGATGAGGCGCATACGTTGGTCGGTGCGGGCGCTCCGGCGGGTGGGTCTGATGCGGCAAATCTGCTGAAACCGGCCTTGGCCCGTGGTGAATTGCGCACCATCGCTGCGACCACTTGGTCGGAATACAAGAAGTACTTCGAGAGAGATCCGGCGTTGGCACGGCGCTTTCAGCCTGTACTGGTTGGCGAGCCCAGTGTCGAGCAGGCGGTTTCGATCCTGCGCGGACTGGTCTCGGTATATGAGCGCAGCCATGGCGTTTACGTGCGGGACGATGCGGTTGTGGCGGCGGCGCAGATGAGTGCCCGTTATCTGAGCGGGCGCCAGTTGCCCGACAAGGCGGTGGATGTGTTGGACACCGCTTGCGCTCGCTTGCGTACCCGTAGGGAGGCGGCGCCCGAAGTGTTGCAACGCCTCTACGCGGAACAGGCGAAAGGCGTGCGGCAGCTTCAGGCAATAGGTCGTGACAGGGATGCAGGGTTTCCCGTGGATGAGCAAATATTGCACGGGTTGAACCTACGCATGGAGGAGATGGAAAGCGAGCGCCAGCTTCTGGAGCAGTGTTGGCAGGAGCAACAAACATCGGCGCAGCAGGTATGCCCGCACCTGGTGGCGGAGGTCATCAGTGGCTGGACCGGTATCCCGGTTGAACAGTTGGCATGTGAGCACAGTACACGGGTGCTGGGTTTTGCCGATGCTCTACGCGCGCGCATTCTTGGCCAGGAACAAGCGGTGCAGGCTCTGGACCGCAACCTGCGCGCCGTTGCAGCCGGGCTCAACAAGGCCGAGGCCCCGGTTGGTGTGTTCCTGCTGGTGGGCCCAAGTGGCGTGGGCAAGACCGAGACTGCGCTGGCCCTGGGCGATCTGTTGTATGGCGGTGAGCGTTTTGTCACCACCCTCAACATGTCGGAGTTCCAGGAAAAACACTCACTGTCTCGCTTGATTGGCGCACCGCCCGGTTATGTCGGTTTCGGCGAGGGCGGTGTGCTGACCGAAGCCGTACGTCAACGCCCGTATTCTGTGGTGTTGCTCGACGAGGTCGAGAAGGCCGACCCGGAAGTCTTGAACCTGTTCTATCAGATTTTCGACAAAGGCCTGGCCAATGATGGGGAAGGCCGGGAAATTGACTTTCGCAACACGCTGATCCTGATGACGTCCAACTTGGGCAGCGAGTGCATCGGTGAACTGTGCGCAGACGGCGCGCGACCTGAAGTGCAAGTGCTGCAAGAGGCGATCCGGCCGTTGCTGCGCGACCACTTCAAACCCGCATTGCTGGCTCGCATGCGCGTCGTGCCGTATTACCCGGTCACGGGTGAGGCTCTGCATGATTTGACAAGACTCAAGCTGGAACGCTTGGGTCAACGGTTGCATCTGCGCAAGCTGGCGTTCAGCTATACGCCCGAGTTGGTTGCACACATGGCCAAGCGTTGCGCCCACAGCGATAGCGGCGCTCGCTACCTTGACCAATGGATCGAACTGCATTTGTTGCCGCAGGTGGTGGATCGCTTGCTGGCGGCGATGGCTCAAGACGAACCCTTTGCGCATGTGCATGCGTACCTGACGGAGAATGGTTCTCCCCTCTGTGAGTTCAGCCAATGAGGGAGAGCCGACCCACCCAGGAGCCCCAATCACAGGCATACCTCGACGCGTTGCTAGGCTGGTTCGTTCGCCTGGGTGCCGATGGCGACGAAATCACCTTGCCCGGGCTCTGTGTTGCGGCTGCGGCGCAGTTGAGCCAATGCGAACTCAGTCAGTGGTACTGGCGCGATGAGTCCACTGGCCGACTTGAACTGATTGCCCAGCATTTGTTCGGAGTGCTTTGTTCCGGCGATCCAGTCGGAACCAAGGACTTTCAGCATGAGCAGGTGTTGCACTATGTACTCAACCATAAAACGGCTCTTAGCCTGGAGGACCTCACCGGCAGCATGTACGAGTGCGGGTTTCTGCCAGCGCTGGAGACTCCCTGGGAAGCGCTGTCATGCGTGCCGTTGTTCAACCGCGACAAGGCCATCAACGGCGTGTTGCTGCTTGCCAGCCAATGCCGGAGAAATTTGCAGGACTACTCCCTCTCTTTGAGCCAACTGGGAAGTTTTGCCTTGACGCAGCGGGCTCTACTGAAGAGTCAGTGTTCCACAGGAAGTATCGCCCTTTTGAGTGACTGTAAACCGGCCCCTCGAGCGGAGTTTGGGCTGATCGGCAGCAGTACGGCGATGGATCAGACGTACCGCCTGATCGGTAAGGTCATGCAGACGCCTTACACCGTATTGCTGCGCGGCGAGACGGGGACAGGCAAAGAGGTGGTGGCACGGGCTATCCATTCTGCAGGTCCGCGCAAAAGCAAAGCGTTCGTGGTGCAAAACTGTGCGGCGTTTCCCGAAGGATTGCTGGAAAGCGAGTTGTTTGGCTATCGCAAAGGGGCTTTCACGGGAGCTGAACGCAACCATGTCGGGCTGTTTGACGCGGCGCATGGAGGCACGCTGCTCTTGGACGAAATCGGCGATATGCCGCTGTCGCTGCAGGCCAAGTTACTGCGGGTCCTGCAGGAAGGCGAAGTTCGCCCGCTGGGCGCTACTGCGGCACACAAGGTTGACGTGCGCATCATTGCTGCGACACATCGTGACCTCTGCGCGATGGTAGCCCAAGGCAGTTTTCGCGAAGACCTCTATTACAGGCTGGCGCAATTCCCCATCGAACTGCCGCCCTTGCGCGAGCGTGACGGCGATGTGTTGCTGTTGGCGCGGGATTTTTCGCAACAAGCTTCCATTGCACTTGGACGTGTGCCGGTGTCGTGGTCCAGCGCGGCCCTTGACCAACTGTCGGGCTACGCCTTCCCCGGCAATGTCCGTGAGCTCAAATGCCTGGTGGAGCGTGCGGTACTGCTCTGCGATGACGGGGTGATCCTGCCGGTGCATCTTTCCTTGCCTGCGCCACCAGCCAATGACTCCGTCGATGCGACGTTGCGCCAACGTCTGGAGCGGGTAGAGCGGGTGTTCCTGATCGATTGTCTGCACAAGAACCGTGGTAATCGCACCCGAACGGCGCGTGAGCTGGGCGTCGCCCGCCGCACGCTGCTCTATCGCCTGGCGCGCCTGAAGATTCCCGTTGGCGATGTCCGTGAGGAAGGCTGAATGGAAGAAGTGTGGGCACCTGATTTTCATGGGAGATACCTGATGTTTTTTCATCCGTGGCAAGCCCTGGTGCTTGTGCTGTGTTTGTTGAGCGGCTGTAACGCCAATTATGTCTTTGATGATGCCGACTACCGTCCGTTGGGTGACCCCCAGGCGACACGTCGTGGGCAGTGAGCAGGAGAGCTCTGCCATGCAATTAGTGTTTGAAGTCTGCAGTGGCGTGAATAATGAACCGCTGGCGCGCAAGGCGTTTGATGGTGTTGGCGGTGTGATCGGCCGTGGGACGGGTTGTGACTGGATCATCCCCGATCCCCATCGTCTGATCTCCAGTCATCACGCCTTGGTCAGTTATCGAGAAGGCCACTATTACCTGACGGATATCAGCAGCAACGGCATCAGTGTTTCAGGCAGCATGGAACGCCTGGACAAAGGGCAGGCGCGGTTGATCATCGAGGGTGAAGTATACCAACTGGGACGGTTGGAAATTCGTGCCCGGTTAGTGGCAAATGAACGGCGGTCGTTTGCTGGGGATGATGTGATTCCAGACGACGCGTTCCTCGGGCTTGACCCTGTTGACGCGCTGGATCGCGAGCAAATGCGTGTCAGCTCATCGGCAGAATTGGACGGCCTGGATACGTCAACGCAGGTGACTTTCCAATCGCACATTCAAGGGCCCGTGGATCGCGATCATCTGATCGTACCGACATGGGCTGAACCCGACAGGAAAGAGATACCTCCCGAACCCGCCATGGCCTTGCCTGCTGCCTCGGAAGTGTTCTGGCCGCAGTTCGCGCAAGCATTGGGTGTGCAAGTGGATACGCTTGATACGCCAGGTCGCGAAGCCCTCGCGATCAAGGTGGCAGGGCTGTTCAAACAAGTCATCGAAGGGCTGCAGCAAAACCTACGAACCCGTGATGAGCTGAACAGCGAGATCAACATTGCATTGACCCCCCCAGTGTCAAACATCCTCAACCCGCTGAAAGCTTGCGCCGACAGCCAGGCTGCCATGGCGTCACTGTTGGGTGCTGGAGCCCCGGGAGAGCTCGGTGCCGAGCAAGCCGTCGCCCAGGCCTGTCGAGACCTGCAAGTTCATCAAGTGGCCATGATCGTGGCTTGTCGGACCGCGGTGCGGGGTGCATTGGCAGCCTTTGCGCCTGGACATTTGTTGCTGTGCTTCGAGCGCGAGGGCAAGTCACCCAGGTTTTTCACCCAGGCCGCTTATTGGCGGGCATACCAACGCCACTATCGACGACTGGTTGACGAAGATCCCTTGGGCCATCAGTGGTCGCGCAATGATTTTTCCAGTGCCTATGAGGAGCAGGTACGCCTGGTTTCCGCCCTGAATGTGGGGTGCCCAGGATGATGTTCGCGTGCCGAGTTGCGGCCCTATCAATGCTGTCAGCACTGTGCCTGTTGGCCGGATGTAGCAGTCTTTCACCTTTTTCGACCCTGACCAAACTGGACTTGACGTTGATCGCAGGTGACGAAGTCAACCCCGACCTGCACGGTCGCCCCTCTCCCGTGGTGGTGCAACTGCTTGAACTGCGGCACCCCGTGGCCTTTGAAAATGCCGGTTTTTTCAGCCTCTACGACCGCGCCGAACAGACACTCTCCAAGGATTGGGTCAGCAGCGAGGAGTTGGAATTGCGTCCTGGTGAACGGCAGGCACTCAAGCTCAGTGTCCAGCCGCATAGCCGCTATGTCGGCGTGCTGGCGGCGTATCGCGACTTGCCTCATGTGCAATGGCGGCTCGTGCTGCCGGTAGTCCCGGGGCAATTGACCCGTGCCGACATTGTGTTGGACCAGACGGGGCTACGGATGGCAACCCCTCAGACTGACAGGACGGAGAATTGAGATGCAGGTCCATAACGTTATCTGGCAAGAAGGCATGCTGTTGCGGCCCCAGCACTTGCAACACAATGACCGCTACTACCATCGACAGCTCAACCGAACTCGGTTGCTGAGCAGTGATGCGTGGGGGTTCCTGACCCTGGACATCGATATGCAGTACCTCAATCTGGGCAAGGTCGTTGTCAACCAGGCCAGCGGAGTATTGCCGGACGGCAGCTTGTTTGAGTTGAGCGGCGCGATGGAGCCTTTGGTGTTGCAGGTGCCTGCCAATGCGGGCAGGCAAGCTGTTTATCTGGCGTTGCCGCTGGCGACCGAGAATCAGGTTGAGGTGCGCAGGAAGGAGCAAAGCGATGTGCTGGCACGCTACGTCGCCTGTGAATCGGAAATCGGCGACTCCAACGCCGGCGTTGATTCTCGTTGCCAGATCAACTGTGCACACCCGGACTTTCGGCTGATGCTGGGCGATGGGCCCAGTGATGCGTTCTACGTGAAGCTCCAGGTCGCCCAAGTGCAGGATTCGACTCGCGAGGATGGCGTAAGCCTGGATGCGGACTTTGTGCCGACGTTCATCTATCTCCAGAGCGCCGGATATGTGCCGTCATGCATCAAGGAGGTGATCAGTCTGCTGGCGACGCGTGGCGATGCGATTGCAACGCGAATCCAGGGGAGTGGTGCCTCGACAGGAGCACAGGTCGGCGACTTTCTGATGCTGCAACTGATCAATCGTGCCGAGTTGGTCCTGCGTCACTACCTGGTGCAGGCTCAAGTGCGTCCGGAGCTGCTGTATCGGGAGTTGCTCTCGATTCTCGGCGAACTGTCGACGTTCGCCAACGATAACAAGCGCGCACAACTTGCCGTGCACTACCGGCATGGCGATCAGGGGGCGAGCTTTCGTGGGCTGATGGAGGGGCTTCGCGCTGTATTGTCGTCGGTGCTGGAACAACATGCCATCGAGTTGGCGTTGCAAAAGCGGCAATACGGGGTGCTAGTTTGCCCTGTCAGTGATCTCAAGTTGCTCGGCACCGCCACCTTCATTTTGGCCGCCACCGCCCAATGTGATTCGGAAGAGCTTCGCCATCGTTTGCCGGCGCATCTCAAGATCGGCCCCGTAGAGCGCATCCGCGAGTTGGTGAACCTGCACCTGGCCGGTATCAAGGTCCAGCCGCTGCCGGTCGCGCCGCGGCAGATTCCGTATCACGCCGCCAAGACCTATTTCATGCTCGAACTCAGTCCTCGTGACATCGCGCAGTTGGAGCAGTCGGGTGGTTTTGCCTTCCACGCGAGCGGCGAATTCGCCGAGCTGGAACTCAACTTCTGGGCTATCAGGAACTGAATACCATGACGAAGGGCAGTGAATACCCGCAGGATGAAAAAACCGTACTGCTTGACCGTGATGGGCTCGGGCCGGCGCTGGGACCCGTTACAGACTTCCCATCGCCGCCACGCTTCGCACAGTTGGAAGATCGGATGATCTACGCCGCCAACCTCCCGGGGCAGCGTTTCAAAATGGGCACCAACATGCTGTTGGCAGCGGGCTGGGAGCTCTTGTCGCAGGTTGCCCAGCTCAAGGCCAGCCCCGCTCGGGAAAGCTTGCAAGCGCTCAATGACCAGCTCTCATCGTCCATCAGCGCATTTGAGGCCCATGCCTTGCACCTGGGGGCAGAGAGCAGCCAGGTGATGTCGGCGCGTTATGTGCTGTGCAGTGTCATCGACGAGGCGGTAGTCACCACGCCTTGGGGCAGTTGCAGCGATTGGTCGAAGAAGAGCCTGTTGAGCCGCTTTCACAACGAAACCTTCGGTGGTGAAAAGTTTTTCCAGTTGCTGGAGCGATTGTCCCGCGATCCCGTCAAGCATATTGCCATGCTGGAGCTTATGTACCTGTGCCTGTCGTTGGGATTCGAAGGCAAATACCGCGTCATGGAGCGGGGAAGGGGGCAACTGGAAACGATCCAAGATGCTGTTTACCGCCAGGTCAGGCATGTGCGAGGTGACCGGGTGCCGCTATCCATCACTCCCGAGAGAGGGAAAGTTCCTCGGGTACGAATACGGATTCTCTCCGTCATGTGGGTCGTTATTTGTGTGCTGGCTTGTTTACTGGTGATGTATTCGGGGTTTGCCTGGGTGCTGAACCAGGAGCGCGAGGCGGCGCTGCAACCTCTTCAATCTCTTCAATCTCTGGTGTCAGGCGTTTCTCGGACACCCTCGTAACGCTGGGAGCAATGGATGAACGCATTCTTCAAAGGAGTGGGTACGGTGCTGCGCAAAAGTTGGGTATACAGCTTGCTCCTAGTGCTGTCCAGTGCACTGCTGGTGTGGTTTTTCGGGCCCTTGCTGGCGGTGGATGACTACCGTTTCTGGCAAAGCCCGACGTCCCGTTTGCTGACCATCAGCGGGTTTCTATTGCTGTGGGGGCTGGCGATGGTCGTGGTGGGCGCGCGTCGTACCGTGTGGTTGAATCAGCCTGCAGAGCATGAGCGTCATCAGCGGCAGGCATTGATCGACGATGAAATTCGACAGGTGCGGGAGCGCTTCAAGGAGGCGCTGCAGGCGTTGAAAACCTCACGACGCTACGGTGAGCGCAGCGAGCGTTGGCGAGACGAGTTGCCCTGGTATCTATTGATTGGCGAGCAAGACAGCGGCAAGACCAGCCTGCTGGCGGCCAGCGGCTTGCCGTCTGCACTGGACTCCCCTGAAACGGCGCCACAGGGGGCTACGTCTTGGTGTGAGTGGTATTTTGCCGAAGAAGCCGTACTGGTCGAGGCAGCGGGCCGTTATTTGGGCCAGCCGGACCCTTCAGTGGATGACGCGGGATGGTCGACCCTACTCGACATGCTCAAGCGGCGGCGTAGGTCGCGGCCACTCAATGGCGTGGTCGTCACGTTGTCAGTCGACACACTTTCAAGCAGCAATGAGCACGACCTGGAACGTCATGCCCGCCATGTGCGTACCCGCTTGCAGGATATCCAGCAAACACTGCACGTGGATGTACCGGTGTATTTGGTGTTGACCCAGTCTGACCGGTTGGCCGGGTTTGCCGAGTTTTTTGATGCTCAGCAGGGCGATGATGCAGAACAGGTCCTGGGAGGGTATCTGGGTACCGACCTCGTCCAAGTGAGAGCAGTGTTCGAGAGCTTGCTGCAACGCCTGGGTGGGGAGTTGATTCCGCGCTTGCATCACGAGCGAAATGTCGAGCGTCGAGGGCGCATGCTTGATTTTCCCCGGCAGCTCGCACGCATCGGTGACTGTCTATGCCTGTTTATCGAGGCGGCGTTTTCTGTCAATCGCAATCAGCCTATCAATGCCCTGCGAGGTTTCTATCTGACGTGTGCGAAGACCGTCGATGTACGTCCCCATTTTGTACAGGGGCTGTTTAAGCGCGTGATTTTTGCCGAGGCCGACCTGGCCGGGCTGCTTGATCCGGAGCGGCAGCGCATACGCCGACGCCACGGATTGATGGCGCTGGCAGCGACTGTGGTTATCGGGGCTGTGGGGGTAGTGTGGGCGCACAGTTACGCGTTCAACCATCAGCGCCTAGTGCAATTACGGGGACTGATCAACACCCAGCCCGCCCCGCTGCGAGGGGCGGACGAGAGCCATGCTTTGCTGGCGCTGCTGGACAGTCGACTGGCGGCAACCCAAGTGTTTTCGCCACAGGCCGAAGCACGGTGGATCGATCGGGCCGGCTTGTATCAGGGGGCGCTGAGTAGTCCGCCACTGGCTGCAGCTTATGAACACGCCCTGCAGCAGCAGTTTTTGCCATACGTGACCACCCTGCTCGAAGGGCGAGTGCGAGGAAGCCTGGGTGACCGCGAACACCTGCTGGATAGCCTACGTGCCTACCTGATGCTCAATCTGCGTGGGCGGCTTGATAAGGGCTGGCTGGCAGAGTATGTGTCTGGCCAGTGGTCGGGAGACTCTTCGGCGAATAAGCGCTTGAATGAACACTTTTTACGACTCCTCGAGCAACCGTTTCAGGCGCCATTGAATGAAGAGTTGGTCGCCCAGGCTCGCTTGGTATTACGCGGTGAGTCATTGATGGAGGTGGTCTACAGAGCGCTGCGGGAGCAAGCGCGAAACCTGGAGCCTTATCGCTTGGCCGAAGGTCCGGCGTTTACCAGGGGCGAGCCGCCTATACCGGGGTTTTACACCAAGAAATACCTGCTGCTGTTCGAACAGCAGGGTACTCAGATGGTCAATGCCATTGCTCAGGACAATTGGGTACTTGGAGAGGGTACTGACCTGAGCGTCGTGGATCTACGCAGGCTGATGCTGGCGCTGGAACAGCGCTATTTCAGTGAGTACGCCGACGCCTGGAGCGACGCCCTCGGTCGGATCAAGCTGCGGGAAAGTGGCAGCCTGCAACAAGGCGCTGAACATCTTGCAAGCCTTACATCGGCTCAATCGGCTTTGGTGCAGCTGTTGCAGCAGGTGCGCGAAAACACTCGGTTAGTGTCGGTTTCCGATCGACTTGAAACGGAAGTCCAGCAAGTCGGCGAGCTGGGCGCGGTGACTTCCAGGGACCTGACCCGAGCAGTGTTACCTGATAATGCCCGGCGTGCCTTGCAACGCCGTTTCGAGCCCTTGCACCAATTGCTCGACGAACAGCAGAACCCAAGGGGCGAGTTGACGCAGGCATTGCGCTTGCTGGATGAGCTGCAATTGCAGTTGTCGACAGTGAGCCGGGACAGTTCACCGGAGCAGGCCGCGTTCAAAATGGCCAGGCAACGGATGGATGGACAGCAGCCGCTGCTGGGCAACTTGCGTGACACGGCGGCTCGCTTTCCGCAACCGCTCAAAGGGTGGTTCGAAGGCATTGCCGACCAAAGCTGGCGCCAGCTGCTCGATGGCGCCTACGGGTTTGTGAATCAGCACTATCAAAACGAAGTCTATGGCTTCTACGCGAAAGCCATTCAGCGTCGTTACCCATTCGATGCGCATGCGGGCAGTGATGTTGCCCTAGGCGACTTCCAGGCGTTTTTCAAGCCTCGGGGTGCTATGGCGCGCTTTTATGAGAGTTACCTGCGGCCGTTCGTCACCGTCGAGGGCAACCGCTATCGCCTGCGGGGGATAGAAGGGCGCAGCCTGCCGATGTCGCGCTTGTTACTGGAACAGCTGACCAAGGCCCAGATCATTCGCCAAGGTTTTTTCAACGAGGATCAGGGAGATTGGGCCGTACGGTTCACGCTGGCGCCCTACAGCCTGGACCAGGCCGTCAGCCGGGCGACGCTGCGGGTGGGTGATCAGCAGTTGGAATATCGCCACGGCCCGATCGTGTCGATGGCGTTCCATTGGCCGAGTGAAGCGGAGAATGGTCGCAGCAGCCTGGTGCTGGAGCGCGGTGCCGAGCGGCCATTGGGCATTGAGAAGGACCGTGGCGCCTGGTCGATGTTCCGGTTTTTCGACCTGATGCAAAGCGAGCCCGCGAGCGGCAGGGATGCGCAGGTTCTCAAGGCTGACCTGGCTGGCCTGCGGGCCAATTACCTGCTCACCAGTCAACGCGACCCGAGCCCATTCCAAATGGCGACGTGGCGCACCTTCCGCCTGCCGGAGCAATTGTGAGCGGTGCACAGTCATGGCTTAGTGCCGGGCGCACGGCGCAAGGCAAGAGCCGTGCACGCAACGAGGATGCCTTCCTCGATTGCCCGCAACGTGGTTGTTGGGCGGTGGCGGATGGTATGGGCGGGCATCATGCCGGAAATGTAGCCAGCCAATGGGTGGTTCGCAGCCTTGCTGCACTGCCTGACCAAGGCGATTTCGACCAACGGATCGAGGCCGTTCGACGGTGCCTGCGGGGTCTCGACAGCCAGTTACAACCCGCCGATGGCGTGGCGGGCATCATGGGCAGTACGGTGGTGGTGCTGTTATTGGCGCATGATCGTGCCGCCTGTATCTGGGCCGGGGATAGCCGATGCTACCTGTGGCGAGGGCAGCGGCTGTATCAACTGTCGCGGGACCACTCCTTGCAGCAGCAACTGATAGACACGCAACAGTTGAGCCCGGAACTCGCCCAGGCTCATCCTGGCGCAAGAGCCTTGACTCGCGCGGTGGGTGCCAGGCAGCCATTGAGCCTTGAGATACTGGAACTGCGTTCCCAGCCCGGTGACGTGTTTTTGTTGTGCAGCGACGGCCTGTACCAGGGGCTCAGTCACCGGGAATTGGGGAATGCCATGAGCGCGAGCACGCCACGGCAGGTGGTAGATCGGTTGTTCAGTAGTGTGCTGCTGGGGCCGGCGCGGGATGACCTGACCGCCGTGGTGGTCCGGCCATGAGCGCGGCGGCAGGCCCGCCGAAAGTGCTGGCCGGGCGCTATCAGCTTGAGCGAATCCTCGGTGCCGGGGGCATGGGTGTGGTTTATCGCGCGCGGGACTTGCTGCATGAAGCGTTCGGCGAGCCAGACTGTCGCGTGGCGCTGAAATTGTTAGGCGAGACCCTATCCGCATCCACCGACGCGCATGTGCTGCTCTACAGCGAATTCGCCCTGACCCGAAGCCTGCGACATGACCATGTGGTACGTGCATTTTCTTTCGAGGTAGACACGGCGCACCAAGTGGCGTTCTTCACCATGGAACTGATGCCCGGCCTGACGCTCGACCGAGTGCTTCCGGAATGTCCTCAGGGATTGCCATGGCAAGAGTTGCAGCCCATGGCCCTGCAACTGCTGGATGCACTGGCCTACACCCATCGGCAAGGTGTCCTGCATGGCGATGTGAAACCGGCGAATATCATGGTCGGGGAGCAGGGGGTACGCCTGTTCGATTTTGGCTTGGGTCACGCGCAAGCCCAGGCGGAGGCTGGATTACCAGGTTTGAGCCGCAACCGGCTGAATGCCTGGACTCCCGCCTATGCAGCGCCGGAGCTGATGGCAGGCGGGTTGCCGTCGGCGAGCGCCGACTTGTATGGGGTGGCCCGAGTGCTCTACGAAATGGCAGAGGGACGGCGGCCCGTAGAGCGTCAACGTAATCAACGATTGCCGCGGCCCAGGCAACTGCCCAGGCAGTACTGGCCTTTGTTATGTTCAGCACTGGCCATGGACCCCGAGCAGCGAACCGTCGATGTTGCCGAGCTGTGCGAGGGGTTGGCAGCCCGTCGGTGCCTATGGTTCATGGGCTAGTGCGTCAACCGGCCAAATCATGCATCCGACAGTACTCGTCCCAGCTCAACCCCGCCATCTGTGCCACTTCCTTGTGTACTTCAAGGCGTTGGGTTTCAAAGGCTTCGGGCGACTCGGCGGTCAGTTTCAGGGTCAACTCCCAGGCAAACAGGCCCTGGCGTTCGGCCTCGGCTTCGAAGGCCTCGTGCAGCCGTTCGGCGCGGTAGTGCGCCAGGGTTTCGCCCTTGGCTTGTGCGGCCAGCGGGTTCAGGGTGTCGAGTTCTGCGGCGACATCGGGGTGTTCGTTGAGGAACCTGTTCAATGCCAACTGGTGGTTATCGCCGGGTGGTGACAAGGACTTACTCCATTCGATGGCCGGGCTTTGGATATGGCGGGCGCGTTTGCGTAGCCGGCGGTGGGTCATTGCAAGTATGAGGTTGAGTAAAAACAATAACAGGTAGGCTATCCGCACCGCAGCAGATTTGGTCAGTGGTCCACGTAAGAAAATTCAATTATTTAGAGAATCTAAGGAATTGCCTGTCGTCCATTACGGAAAAAACACCTGGATGAATGGCAAAAGACTTTCGCTCATCGTGCCAGGACGTGTAGCGTTAACCCCGTATTTCCGGCCCTGCCTTCCAGGGACAGAGGGCGATGGGCAGAGGGATGGGTCATGGCGCAAACGCTGTTCAAGCTTTTCTTCACCCAACGTCTGGCTGCCTTGGCCAGCACTGAGTCTCTTCGAGCGATTCGCGAAGGTTTGCTGTGGATCCTGCCATGCCTGTTGGTGTCGGCAAGCTTCCTGATCCTGTCTGAATGCGCGCGGGTGCTGGGTTTCGATGCGCAAGTGGTGGCGTTCCTCGCTGGCTTGCATAACCAGATCAGCTCCGTGATCCCGCTGCTCGTCGCTGCGTCCATCGGTTACATGCTGGCAATCCAGCATCGTCTGCCACAACTGCCGGTAGCGTTCCTGTGCCTGGCCCATGTGGTGGTGGCGACGTTTATCCTGCGTGAATACCCCCGGGCTTCAGCCACCTTCGTCCTGTTTATCGCGATTGCCTCGCCGCTGTTGAATGTGCCGGCAATTGCCTGGCTGCACCGTTATCGCTGGACTCGGTTGGTCAATGAAGACTTGGTAGGGCAAAACCTGCGGGGCACGATCAATATGGTGGTGCCGGGCGCGATCACCGCGCTGGCGTTGGTGATGGTGCTGTCCGTGTTGTTGCAGGTGCCTTATGTGGCGCAGTTGCAGGGACCACAAGTAATTGATGCCTTGCAATCGCCTTACGGTAGCGGCCTGTTTGTGACCCTGATGAATTCGCTGCTGTGGTTCTTCGGCATCCACGGTGTCTATGCCATGCAGCCGCTGTTCGATGTGCTGGACCAGGCGGTGGTGCTGAACAATGCGGCGGCGGCGGCGGGCGAGCCGATCAAATACCTGTTGAACAGCGGCCTGCTGGGCAGTTTCGCGTTTATCGGCGGTTCGGGCGGAGCACTATGCCTGTTGCTGGCGATCTTGCTGTTCTCCAAGAGTCAGTCCATGCGCTTGTTGGCGGTGGCAAGTCTGCCGCTGTCGCTGTTCAACGTCAGTGAGGTGCTGTTGTTCGGTTTGCCGATCATCCTCAATCCGCGCTTGTTCATTCCCTTTCTGATTGTGCCTGCGTTGAACGCCATGGTGGCGTTGACGGTGGTGCAGATGGGCTGGGTCTCGCCGGCGGTGGTCAGCGTTCCGTTTACGGCGCCTGTGCTGCTCAATGCCTACCTGAGCACGCACGGCGACCTCGCGGCAGTGGCGTTGCAACTGACGCTGCTGGGCCTCGGCACGTTGGTGTATGCGCCGTATGTGCATGCGATCCATCGCCAGACCACTGAAGGTGGCACGGTGTACCTCAAGTCCCTGGACATGACCTTTCGAGGTCTTGAAGAAAAGGGCCGGCTGCGTGAGCTGGACCCGGTGCTCGCGTCTCACAAGGCCCTGGCGCGCCAAGCCAATGAACTGAGCCGCATCCAGCAAATCAGCGACTACGAGTTCTACCTCGAATTCCAGCCACAGGTCTCGACCCGTACCGGCCTGTGCACCGGTTGTGAGGCGCTGATGCGTGCCCGCGATGCCCAAGGCAAGGTGCATTCGCCCTGGGAGTTCCTGCAATGGCTGGCCCAGGCGCGGTTGATGCCGGACGTGGATGTGTGGGTCGCGTCCCAGGCGGTGCGCCAATACCAGAAGTGGCAGAAGCTCGGCTTTGCCTTGCCGATGACCATCAATATTTCCAGCGCGACCTTGACCGACGCCGCCTACGGTGAGCGCCTCGTAGAAATCCTGGCCCAGGCCCACGGGCAAGTCTCGGTGGAAATCACCGAAGACGCGCTGGTCAGCGATATCCAAGCCACGCGCCAGATTATCCAGAAGCTGCAAGCCATCGGCGCCAAGGTCTATATCGATGACTTCGGTACCGGGTTTTCGGCCTTGAGTTACCTGCATCAGTTTCCGGTGGATTTCATCAAGATCGATCGTAGTTTCGTGGTGGCCCAGCACGATCCCAAGGGCGCTCAGGTCATGACCGGCATGTTGCGCTTCTGTGAGGCGCTGAACCTGGGCGTGGTGGTGGAAGGCGTGGAGACCGCCGAGCAGTTGGCCTTCCTGAATACCGGCGCCGAGTTGATCATCCAGGGCTGGTATTTCAGCAAGGCACTGCCGGGGGATCAGTTGGAAGGCTTTGTGCGTGAGCGCGCTGCCTTGGCACAAGCCTAATACACGCGTTGGGTCTGCTCGATCTCCTCGACCAGGTCGTCAATCCCGGCCAGGCGCGCACGGTTGTCGTGATCCCAGGGGTGAAAGCCGGGTTTGAAGTAATGCAGCCACGGCACCAGCATCCGTGGGAACACGCCCCTTGGGCCATACAGAAATTTCAGCATGCGCCAGAAGCCTTTCAGATGCCCGCCAGACTTGCGGTCAGCGATCAGCAGGCGTAGGTGAAAGTCGAACACCACCAGCCAGAAAAACACCGTGGTGGTGAGCATGGTCCCGGTACGCAGCAAATAGCGCTTGGGTCCGGGCTTGATTACGGTGTTCCAGACATCGAAGGCCACTGCTTTGTGTTCGGTTTCCTCCAGGGCATGCCAGTACCACATCTGTTGGTAGCCCTTGAGTGAGTCACCGAAGCGAGACGGATCGCTCAGCAGGATTTCGGCCAGCATCGCGGTGTAGTGTTCCAGGGCAATGGTCACGGCCAGGTTGAAAGACGCCGGCAGGTGTTTTTTCTGCCAGTCGAGGATGAACTTCAATCGGCGGTCCAAGGTATGCGCCGGCAACCCGGCCGCTTGCAGCAAGTCGTTGTAGGCCACGTGTTCGCGGCTGTGCATGGCTTCCTGGCCGATAAACCCCTGGACCTCTTTTTTTAGCTCAGGGTCATCAATACGCTGGCGGTAGTGGCGCACGCTGTCCATGAAAAACAGCTCGCCCTGGGGAAATAGCAGCGACAGCGCATTGAAGAAGTGCGTGATGAACGGACCCTGTTCATGCCAGTCCTTGATGTGCTCGGCGGGCAGGGCGAAACGGATGTCACGGCGGATCGGCAACATAATGCGTGCTCCTGTTCAGAGACGGGGCTCGTCGTTGGTTTCAAACACCGGCGTGCGTGGCTTGGGCGCCATGCGTTTGCTGGCGAACACCACCAGCGCTTGATAGGCCGCCGGCAGGCAGCGGGCGAGCAGGTCGAGGAAATACGCGTCGCGGCCGATTAGCACGCGGCGCTTGTTCTTGCGTACGCCGTGCAGGATCACTTTGGCAGCCTGGTCGGCGTCGGTGATGAACAGCTTTTCGAAGTCGGCGCGGGCCTGTTGTTCGCTGTGGATCAGGAACCCTGTCATGTTGGCGTCGATACGGCTGCTGCGACAGATATCGGTGCGAATGCCGCCGGGGTGCACGCAGGTGGCTGACACGCCGCAACGCTGCATATCCAGTTCCTGGCGCAGGGATTCGGTAAAGCCGCGCACGGCAAACTTGGTGGCGTTGTAGCCGCTCATGCCCGGTTGGGCAAACAGGCCGAACACGCTGGAGGTGTTGACGATGTGGCCGTCGCCTGAGGCTTTCAGGTACGGCAGAAACGCCTTGGTGCCGTGGACCACCCCCCAGAAGTTGATGCCGACGATCCATTCCAGGTCGGCGTAGTCCACGCCCTCCACCGTGCTCGACAGGGCCACCCCTGCATTGTTGAAGACCAGGTTGACCTGGCCGTGATCGGCTGCGCAGCGTGCAGCCCAGTCTTCCATGGCCGTGCGATCGGACACATCCAGCACCTGCGTAGTGATCAACACAGGTGCCTGGGTTGAGGCCTTGATCAATGCCAACGTCTGTTCCAGCCCCTGGCTGTTTTTGTCCGCCAACGCCAGGTGGCAACCCTCCCGCGCCAGGGCCATTGCCAAGGCGCGACCCATGCCGGATGCAGCGCCGGTAATGGCCGCGACACGGCCGTTGAATGACTTCATGACAAGCTTCCTTCGGCAGTGGAATGGGGCGTAGGTACAGGACGGGTGGGCGCATTGACCGGCATCAGACGGGTCACATAGTCCTTGAGCGCAAACTGGCGAGTGACGCGTTTGAAGCGCCAGGTCGAGCCCGGCCATAACGTGGTGTTCTTGCCCGTGCGTGGGTCCAGGTACCAGCTTTGGCATCCTCCGGTGTTCCAGATGGTGCGCTTGAGCTTGGCCTGCAGCTGTTGGTTGTAGGCGCTTTCCACGCTGGGTTTGACGTCCACGCTGGCGATGCGATGCCGCTGCATTTGCTCAAGCGCGTCGAGGATGTAGGTCACCTGTGCTTCGATCATCAGGATCATCGAGTTGTGCCCCAGGCCAGTGTTGGGCCCGACGATCAGGAACAGGTTGGGATAACCGGGCACCGTAGTGCCTTTGTAGGCATGGGCACCGTCTTGCCAGGTGTCCATCAGGTCCACGCCGCCGTGCCCGATGATGCAGTCGCGGGGCAGGGGATCGGTGGCCTGGAAGCCGGTGCCGAAGATCAGGCAGTCGGCCGGGTGCTTGATACCGTCGGCGGTGATCACACCGTCGGCTTCGATGCGCAATACATTGTCGGTGACCACCTCGACATTGCTGCGTGACAGCGCAGGGTAGTAGTCATTGGAGATCAGCACGCGCTTGCAGCCGATGGTGTAGTCCGGGGTCAGGGTCTTGCGCAGGGAAGGGCGCGCCACTTGTTTGTGCAGGTGGCGCAGGGCGATTTTCTGCACCATCTTCATCAGCCGTGGGTGCAGGGCAAAGCCGACCACGCGGCCCTCCAGCGCCCAATAAAAGGCGCTGCGCACCAGGCGTTGGGTGAAAGGCAGGTGTTTGAACAACCAGCGTTCGAAAGGCGAAATGGCCCGGTCGGGCTTGGGCATGATCCACGGTGGCGTGCGCTGGAACAGGTCCAGGTGAGCCACGTGCGGCGCTATTTGCGGCACGAATTGAATGGCGCTGGCGCCCGTGCCGATCACCGCCACGCGTTTACCCTTCAAGGAGTACGCGTGGTCCCACTGCTGTGAGTGAAAGCGCTTGCCCTTGAAGCTGTCGAGCCCTGGAATATCCGGCAGCGCCGGCCGCGACAGGCCACCCATGCCCGACACCAGCACCCGTGCAGTGACCTGGCGACCATCGCTGAAGCGCAGTTGCCAGCGCTGTTGTTGCTCATCGAAAACTGCCCGTTCAAGTCCCATGCCGAAACGCAAGTAGGGCGCCAGCTCGAAACGTGTGGCGCATTGCTCCAGATAAGCGCGGATCTCCGCTTGTGGCGCGAACTGCCGCGTCCAGTTCGGGTTCGGCGCGAAGGAAAACGAATACACATGGGACTGCACATCGCAGGCGCAGCCTGGGTAGTGGTTGTCACGCCAGGTGCCGCCGAGGGTGTCGGCCTGTTCGGCGATAAAGAAGTCGGTGAACCCGGCCTCCTTGAGCTTGATCGCCATGCACAGGCCGGCAAAGCCGGAGCCAATGATCGCGATGTCGATTGAGTCGCTCTGGGTATTCATAAGCATTCCTTCATGGGCATCGGGTGTGCTCCTTTTCTTGTTGTGTCTTTTAGATAGAACACCATTGCAAAGAAAAATTGAATTACTTATTTTAAAAAAGATTTTAAATAATCTACCTGAAAATATCGCCTACGCTAGTCCCAGGCTCCTCATGTGTGATTTGTCCGACGGACAAGCACGATGTTCAGGTCCAGGGTATGGGCGATAGCTGAGGCTTTGATCAATTCCGGTCGGGTCGACAGCAGCAGGGATGCAGAGGACCGAGCTATGGCTGTTGAATGGGTTATCGCTGCGGCTGTGTTGATAGGCGCGAGCGCCGTTTTATGGGGATTCAGCGCGTGGATGAAACGGCGCATTGAAGCCGCCGTTCCGAGCAACGGGCGCTTTCTGGAGGTGGATGGCGAGCGCTTTCATTACTACGAAGAGGGTAAGGGCCCACCACTGGTGATGATTCACGGGCTGATGGGCAGCAGTCGCAACCTGACGTATGCACTGTCCGGGCAGTTGCGTGAACACTTCCGTGTCATCACGCTTGACCGTCCTGGGTCGGGTTATTCCACGCGCCACAAAGGCACCGCTGCGGACCTGCCGGCCCAGGCGCGTCAGGTGGCGGCCTTTATCAATACGCTCGGCCTGGATAAACCCATGGTGCTGGGGCATTCCCTGGGCGGTGCGATTTCCCTGGCGCTGGCCCTCGATCATCCCCATGCGGTGTCAGGGTTGGTATTGGTGGCGCCACTGACCCATCCACAACCCACGTTGCCCGTGGTGTTCTGGTCACTGGCGGTGCGACCGGCCTGGCTGCGGCGCTGGGTGTCTCACACCCTCACGGTGCCCATTGGCCTGTTGACGCGCCGTGCGGTGGTCAAGGGGGTGTTCGCACCAGACAATGCCCCTGACGATTTCGCCACCCGTGGAGGTGGCCTGCTGGGCATGCGCCCCGACAACTTCTATGCCGCGTCCAGCGAGATCGGCCTGGTCAATGACGCCCTGCCGGACATGGTCAAGCGCTACCCGCAATTGACGTTGCCCATCAGCCTGATCTATGGCGCGCAGGACAAGGTCCTGGACTTTCGCAAACACGGCCAGGCCCTGGCCGACAAGGTCCCAGGCCTGAAGCTGCAGGTGGTGGAGGGGCGCGGGCACATGTTGCCGATCACCGCCACCGCGCGGGTGGTGGAGGCGGTGCAACAGTTGGCCAAGCGTGCGCGGCCAGCGCAAACCGCTGCGATCCTGCATCCGCCGTTTGCATTGGCAAGCAAATAATCGTGTCGTCCACTGCGGGTTGTACCGTCCGAAATGCTTGCCCTAGAGACCTGACCAGGCGGCTGAAAAAGAGACTGCCCAGTCACGTAGAAAAGGCCTCGAAAAAGTAGTTGACGACCTAATGATTCCGCGCTATTTCTTTAAAAAAATATTTCAATGTTTATTTTGAAATGATTTTTGAAATGCCTAAGAGCGAATAAAAATGAAAAAAACGTCTTTTATCGCATGGTTGATTTTCTGGAGCAGTCAACGCTCCCTGAACCTGTTTTCCGCGTCCCAGCATCGGTGGCTGCCATGAATCAGACATTGGCAGCTCCAAGCGTGTGGGCCGACGGCAAGCGTCACCTGTGGTGGTTGGGCATCATGCCCCTGGCCACCCCTTTGTTGTCCGGCGCACTGGCCATTACCACCGGTATCCAGCAACTCTGGTGGGTCGGTGTATTGGTGATCTTCGGCCTGATCCCGCTGATTGATGGCCTGCTCGGTGAAGACGTGAGCAACCCGCCCGAATCAGCCGTCAGCCACCTTGAATCCCAAAGTTACTACCGCTGGATCGTCTACACCGGCGTGCTGTTTGTCATCTCGTCGGTACTGATTACGGGTTGGCTCGCCGCTGGCGGTATCGACTGGATCATCCAGGGTGGGCTGTTGCAGGCTACCGCGAACCTGGAACCGTCGAGTTGGTTGTCCCATACCGCCAGCTACGTCACCGCACGCACTCAACTACATGGCGAAGTGAGCTGGTTCACTTACCTGGGCATGGCCATGTCGACCGGCGCCGCAACTGGCATCGCGATCAACACTGCCCATGAACTGGGGCACAAACCCAATGCGCTGGAAGTGTTCCTGGCCAAGGTCACCCTGGCCCCGACCTTCTACGGGCACTTCTACACCGAACATAACCGTGGCCATCACGTGCGTGTTGCCACGCCAGAAGATCCTGCCAGTTCGCGACTGGGGGAGAGTTTCTGGGCGTTCCTGCCACGCTCAGTCTGGTTCAGTGCCCGCTCGGCCTGGAACCTGGAGCGCGAACGTCTGCGCAAGCTCGACCTGCCGGCCTGGCACTGGCAAAACGGTGTGCTCAGCGCCTGGATGTACAGCGTAGTGCTGTGGGGGGCGATGATCGTCTGGCTTGGATGGGCGGTGGTGCCGTTCCTGATCATCCAGGGCATCTACGGCTTCTCGCTGTTGGAAGTGGTGAACTATGTCGAACACTACGGGCTTAAACGCCAGAAGTTGCCCAATGGTCGTTATGAACGCTGCTCGCCACGGCATTCATGGAACAGCAACCGTATTGTTACCAATATCTTTCTGTTCCAGTTGCAACGGCACTCCGATCACCATGCCAACCCCACCCGTAGTTATCAGTCGTTGCGTCATTTTGATGAATCACCGCAACTTCCTTATGGTTACGCGAGCATGATTGTCTGGGCGTATGTGCCTTATTTATGGCGGCGGCGAATGGATCATCGAGTATTGAACCATTATGCCGGGGATATCACCCTGACCAATCTTCAGCCTTCACAACGGTTGAAGTATCTGGAAAAGTACAGCAACAGCGCAAAACCTTTTTAAGTTCAAGTAACACGTTGTTTGCGTACTCGGGGCCTGCGTGCCGCGCAGGCCTCTATCGCCCGGGATTTTCCATATCGGTTGCCAGAAAGTTGTTTGACCCGAACAAAAATAATTAAAGGGAAGGACGTACACCATGCAAGCACCTGCCAAATTCACCACACATATCGTATTGGCTGCGTTGGGCCTGATCGCCTATCACCAGGCCCAGGCAGCACGCATCGAACCCGCCGGCAGTGCGTTTACCGCCCAGGGCCCGATCAGCTTTTCCAAAGGCGCGCTGATCAGTGCCGACTGCACCATCAGGGTGGCCGGCAAAGTGGCGGCTGATGGTTCATCGGTCAATGTCGATGAAGTCGAATTCGATGGCGGCCTCAAGTGCAGCCGAGTGGAAGCCATCAACTTGCCGTGGATTCTGGTCGCCAAGGACACCAAAAGTGGCTCTATGTCGAAGATCAGTGTGGATGTCCACGCGTTTGGTCTGGGCGGCAAGTGTGGGCCCTCAACTGCCGACGGCACCTGGGATAACGCCACGGGTAAGTTGGAAGCCGCCAACGTCCCGATCGGCGAAGACTGCAAGATCAAGACGGTGTCGATCAAGATGCCGCCGAACTTCAAAGTTGTTGAATAAGCGTTAGATGTTGTTTCGTTATTGAATTGAGATTTGGCTGGAAAGGGAAGTTCTGCAGTTTCACCGTGACCTCTCGATCATGGCCATTACCCCTGGCGAAATGAATTCGCCATAACATGTGAGGAAAAACAATGAAAAGCTTGAAAACCCTCGTGTCGTTGACTGCTTTGACTGTTTGCATGGGTGCTGCTTCGATGGCGAATGCCGCTTCGATTACACCGAACGGTCCGTTCACCACTAACGCCGGGACCATTGTCGTTACATCCCCATCCTCGTTGGGTGCGCCTGTGACCTGCGGTATCACCTTCGGTGGCACAGTTGCAGGTGGCGTGGCGACTATTACTTCGGCTGCATTGACAGGTGGCGGTCTGTGCTCCCTGCCTACGCTGAAGAATATTCCGTCGCCAGGCTGGGTGCTGACGGCAACCAGTTTTAATGCCGCCACTGGTGCGGGTCTTGGCACTGTTACCAACGTAGGGTGGACGGTCGCATTCCCTGCATCGAACTGCGGTGCAGGCTCGATCAACGTGGTCTGGAACCAGGCCACTCACACACTCACCACACCTTCCAGCCAGTCGCTTTCGGGTAATTGCGCAGTTCAATCACTCTCGGTTGTAGCACCGTCCCTGTCCTTGGCGCCCTGAGGCCCAGAGGCACTAGAAGAACGCTGGGCTGATCACCCGTAAAAAACAGATACCTCGCATGAGGTATCTGTTGAGGTCATCCACGTCGGCTCACGCGGCCGTGGCGTATAAAAATAATAAGGAAGGAGTGGACGATGAATAATAAGAAACAACAGGCGAAAGGGTTGCTCGGCCTGGCGTTGTTGAGTGGGTTGATGGCTTCTACCGTCCAGGTCCATGCGGGTGGGTTCATGACGCCGACGACTAACGCCGCTGGCTGGGGGCGTGGATTCGGCGGCGGGTCTTTGTTCAAGAATGACCCCTCGGCAGCCTACAATAACCCGGCAGCTATGGCTTTCATCGATAAGACCATATCGCAGTTCACGCTCAACTACGCAAATATTGATATCAAATACAAGGGCGCGGCATACGACTACGCGGGTAATCCGACCTCTTCTACGGTTTACGACCCAAATACGGGGTTAACCACCTCTACGCCGCGTACAGGCGATGGCGGACAGGGTGGGTTCGAGGCGTGGGTGCCTACCGGTTTCATGGTTATGCCAATTAACGATCGAATCGCTTTTGGTTTGAGTCAGGTCGTGCCCATGGGCGCTCGTACCACATGGGATGAAGATTGGAAGGGCCGTGACTTCGCCGTTGATACGCGAATAGAAACAGTCGGTTTGACGGGGTCCTTATCGTTTAAGGTCAACGAAGAATTTTCCGTTGGCCTGGGCGCCATCCTTCAACACACCAAAGGTTTTGTCAGTCAGAACGTCGATCTTTATGCTGCCGCAGCGCAGTCGCCGGATTTCGGCATGATTCCCTTTCCGGCGGGTCAAGGCTCAGCCCTGATGCGGGTAAAAGTGGATAATACCTCCCTGGGCTGGTTCGGCGGTATCGCGTGGAAACCTACACCTCAAGACACGCTTGGCTTGAATTACCACGCAAAAATCAAAAACAAACTGGAAGGCAAATACAATATTTACGCCGATCCAACGTCCGAAGGGTTGATGACCATCCCTGTGGTTGATGGTAAGACCCTGGTCGAACTGGCTTATCCGGGCCTTAAACTCTATCCGGGGGGCGCCAACGCATCCACGCAGTTGGACGTTCCAGCGAATGCTTCGGTTGACTGGGTACATCAGTTCTCGGACCGCCTGACATTGGGCGCCAGTGTCACCTGGACCCAGTGGTCCTCATTCAAGGCGCTGACCTTGAAGTCTGATGGCAATACCATCGTGTCTATCCCCTACAACTACAAGAACAGCTGGCAGTACTCATTCGGGGGTGATTACAAACTGACCGATGACTTGACGTTGCGTACAGGGGTTTCCTTCGATCAGACCCCCACCCGAAACTCCACGCGTGACCCGCGTATTCCGGATGGTGATCGTACCTTTGCGTCGCTGGGCTTCGGCTATAACGTTCGCGCAATTCCAGGGTTGAGCATCGACGGGGCATACTCCCGGCAGTTTGTGGAAACCGTGAAACTCAAGACCAAGAACGTAGACCGACTCGGTGCTGCGAGTCTTGACGGCAAGTCTGAAGCCAAGGGGGAAGTGTTGAGTCTGTCGGCCACCTACGCGTTCTGATGATTTATCCAGGATATGGGGTCAAGGCACCAAGCGCATCTTGCTGCCTCGACCCTGCAGTTCGTCCTTTGTTCTACTGAGTATCTTCCGATCAATAGCCCTGGCTGCTCAGGCCAGGCGCTGTTTTCTCGACTGGTTGACCAGGCGGCCCGCTCAGCCGCCCTTTTTTTGCGCACGTATTAAATAATAATTTCAAAACAAAATTTGAATATAGTTTTCGAATTTTGTAGTGTGGCGTTACGCCGCATGTCATCCGACCTGGCGCACGTAGGCCGTACCCTGAATCGAGTAGAGGTATCTCCATGGTTATCTGGTTATTGGTGGGTTTCGCAGCTGCGATTGCCCTGGCGTATCGACAAGCCGCTGCCCTTCATTGGTTGGGTGCAGGCCTGATCTGGCTGGCGGCGGGTTACCTGTTCAACGTGGTGGCCGGTTTAGGCGCCACTGTCGCGGCGGTACTGGTGGTCGCTCCCGCGTTGCTGATGACGATCAAACCCCTGCGCCGCACCTTGCTGACCAGCAAGGCCTTGGGCTTGTTTCGTACGATCATGCCGGCAATGTCAGACACTGAGCGCGCCGCCATCGAGTCCGGCACCGTGTGGTGGGACGCCGAGCTGTTCAGCGGCAAGCCCAACTGGCAGCGCCTGCTGCAAGCCGCACCGGCCAGCCTGAGCGCTGAAGAGCAAGCCTTCCTCGACAACGAAGTCGAAACCCTGTGCGATATCGCCAACGACTGGGAAACCACCCAGGTCTGGCAAGACATGTCGCCCGAAGGCTGGCAGTACACCAAGGATGCCGGGTTCCTCGGCATGATCATTCCCAAGCAATACGGCGGCAAAGGCTTCTCCCACTACGCGCACTCGCAGGTGGTGATGAAACTGTCGACGCGTTGCTCGGCGGCCGCCATTTCGGTGATGGTGCCCAACTCCCTCGGCCCGGCCGAGCTGCTGTTGCATTACGGCACCGATGCCCAGCGCAATTACTACCTGCCGCGCTTGGCACGGGGTGAAGACATCCCGTGCTTTGCCCTGACCAGCCCGTATGCGGGGTCCGATGCCGGGGCGATTCCCGACTTGGGCATCGTCTGCAAAGGTACCCATGAAGGCGAGGAAGTCCTGGGCTTTCGTGTGACCTGGGACAAGCGCTACATCACCCTGGGCCCGATTGCCACGGTGCTTGGCCTGGCGTTTCGCGCAGAAGATCCGGACGGGTTGCTGGGCGCTGCCGGTTCACTCGGCATTACTTGTGCACTGATCCCGACGTCCCATCCCGGCGTCAACAGTGGCCGCCGTCATTGGCCATTGAATGCGGTATTCCAGAACGGTCCCACCACCGGCAAGGATGTCTTCATTCCGCTGGAATGGGTGATTGGCGGCCGCGAACAAGTCGGCAACGGCTGGCGCATGTTGATGGAATGCCTGGCAGCCGGCCGGGCTATTTCGCTGCCGTCGGCCAACGTCGGCCTGGGCAAGGTGGCGGTGCGTGGCACCACCGCCTATGCCGCGATGCGCAAACAGTTCGGCCTGCCCATCGGCAAATTCGAAGGTGTGCAGGCGCCCCTGGCGCGCATGGCTGGACATCTGTATGCCTGCGATGCGGTGCGCAAGGTGTCGGTGGCGTCTCTGGACGCGGGTGAGAAACCGTCGGTGATCTCGGCGATCGCCAAGTACCACGTCACCGAGCGTGCGCGGATCATCGTCAATGATGGTATGGACATCGTGGCCGGCAAGGGCATCTGCATGGGCCCCAACAACTTCCTGGCCCGTGCCTACCAGCAAAGCCCCATTGCCATTACGGTGGAAGGCGCGAACATCATGACGCGCTGCCTGATCATCTTTGGTCAGGGCCTGATCCGCTGCCATCCCTATGTATTCCGTGAGATGGAAGCGGCGCGCAATCCGGACAAACGTCAAGCGCTGGAAGCCTTCGACAGCGCCATGTTCGGCCACGTGAGTTTTGTGTTGGCCAATACCGTCCGTGCTGCAGTGCATTCCCTGACAGGAGGGCGGTTGATTTCTGCCCCGGCCAAGACCGACCCGGCGCTGGCGTCCTACTACCGCCAGGCTAATCGTCTGTCAGTGGTGCTCGCGCTGATTTCGGACATTTCCATGGGCGTGCTGGGCGGTGCCCTCAAGCGCAAGGAAAGTATCACCGGGCGTTTGGGCGATATTCTGTCGCAGCTGTACATCCTGTCCTGCGTGCTCAAGCGTTTTGACGATGATGGCCGGCCCCAGGCGGATCTGCCGCTGGTGCACTGGGCGGCCCAGGACGCGTTGCTGCGGGCCCACGAAGCGCTGGCGGAAGTGCTCGATAACTACCCGTCGAAACCCGCCGCAGCGGTGCTGCGTGGCCTGACGTTCCCGTTCGGTATCCCACTGCGCAAACCCTCGGATCGTCTGCTGGCCCAAGTGGCCGAGGTGGTGCAGACACCGGGCGAAACCCGCGACCGCTTGCTGGCCAATTCCTACATCCCACGTCCGGAAATCGACAAATTGGCTTACGGCGAACTGGGTTTCCGCCTGCTGCCGCAGGTCGAGTTGATTGAGGCGCGGCTCAAGTCCGCCGTGAAGCAGGGCCTGATCGAACCGATGCCCATCTCGGCCACGGCCTTCACCGCCTGGCGTGTCAAGGCGCGCGCGCAGGACTTGATCAGCGATGACGAGGACACCTTGCTCGGCCGGTATGTGGAATACGCCGACCACGCCATCCAGGTAGATGACTTTCCGCAGGACTTCGGCTTGCTGGAGGCGTTGCAGCAGCGCAAGCAAGCGCTGGAACCGACGGCGAAACGTCGCACCAGCCAAAGCGAAAACGCCTCGGTCAATTAGGAAAATCACGGTCAAGGTGGGAGCTGGCTTGCCTGCGAAGGCATCACCTCGGTACGACTGATACACCGAGTTGCCTGTATCGCAGGCAAGCCAGCTCCCACAGGGGATCGGATTTTCACGGTCAGAATGTGTTGTGAGTGAATGTCTCTATGAGTGACAGCTACCTTTCTTTCGTCAATTCCGCCTGGGGCCGTCGCCTGGCCCAGGCCATCGGCTTGCCGCAACCCTTGCCACTGCAACGCCACCGCAGCGGCCAGCAGGGCTTGGTCAACCCGGTGATCGTCGCCGGGGCAGGGCGCCTGGCCGCCGAGGTGCAGCGGATCTTCGCGGCAACGGACACCGTCAGTGCCACCCCGGCCACGCTCAAGGCGCCGTCTACGGTGAAAGTGCAGGGCGCCGTGTTTGACGCCAGCGCCGTGGCCGACCTGCAACAGTTGGACGAGCTGTATGTGTTCTTCCACGCCAACGCCAAGCGCCTTGGCCAACACGGCCGCGTGGTGGTGCTCGGCACCGCGCCGGAACATTGCCAGGATTTGCCCCAGGCCATCGCCCAACGCGCCCTTGAAGGCTTGGTGCGCTCGCTGGCCAAGGAGCTGCGCCGGGCGATCACTGTGCAGTTGATCTACGTGGCGCCGGGAGCTGAAGACGCGCTGGACAGCAGCTTGCGTTTCTTCCTGTCGCGCCGTTCGGCCTATGTGTCGGGGCAGGTGGTGCGCCTGGAAAAAACCGTGGACGGCCCAGTCACGGTCAATTGGGACAAACCCTTCGCCGGTCGTCGCGCCCTGGTCACCGGCGCTTCCCGTGGCATCGGCCTGGCGATTGCCCAGGTACTAGCGCGGGACGGCGCGCACGTAGTGTGCGTGGATGTGCCCCAGGCCCAGACGGCGTTGCAACAGGCGGCGGACAGCGTCGACGGTTCGGCGCTGCCCCTGGACATCACCGCGACGGACGCAGCCGCACTGCTGCAGGCCCATGTCAGCCAATACGGCGCCTTTGACGTGGTGGTGCACAACGCCGGGATCACCCGTGACAAAACCATCGCAAAAATGACCGAGGCCGCGTGGCGCAGCGTACTGGCGGTGAACCTCGAAGCGCCTTTGCAGCTCAGCAATGCGTTATTGGATAGCCAAGGCCTGAATCCTGGAGGACGAATTGTCTGTGTCTCGTCGATTTCCGGCATCGCCGGCAACCTCGGACAAAGCAATTACGCCACCTCAAAGGCCGGTGTTATCGGCCTGGTGCAGGGCCTGGCACCGCGTGCATCGGCACAGCAAGTGACGGTGAATGCGGTAGCGCCGGGGTTTATCGAAACCCAGATGACCGCCAAGATCCCGCTGATGATCCGTGAGGCTGGGCGGCGCATGAATTCGCTGTCCCAGGGCGGGCAGCCGATCGACGTGGCCGAAACTATCGCCTGGCTGGCGCATCCGGCGTCCGGCGGGGTCAACGGCCAAGTCGTACGGGTGTGCGGCCAAAGCCTGCTGGGAGCCTGAGCCATGGACTACGTGACGCAGATCATTGATCCGCCGCCTTCACGCACCCGCTTGCTGCTGGACGGCGTGCGCGCCTTGCGCAAGCCCAAGCTTGACGGTGCGCCTGTGCTGCCCACGGAACGCCTGGTGCGTTCGGCAGTGGCGTTGTCTGCCGCCGACATCGCCGCCTATGGTCGTGCCTGTGGTTTTCGCCGCGAGCAGGGGGTGCCGCTGTCCTATCCCCATGTGCTGGCGTTCCCTTTGCACTTGATGCTGCTGACTCGCCCCAGCTTTCCGTACCCGGCCAGCGGCATGGTGCACCTGGCCAATCGCATCCGTCAGCACCAGCGCTTGCACGAAGACCAGGCGTTGCGCATTGAGGTGTATTGCGAGCGCTGGGTCGCCCATCCCAAGGGCCAGGCGCTGAGCATCGCCACCCGTGCCTACGGTGCCGACACGCTGGTGTGGGAAAGCGACAGCCTGTACCTGCGCCGGGACGTCAAGGACCCGGTTGGCGAACCGTGGGGTGACGTGTTGCCCTTGCAGGAGGCGGGCTTGCTGCGGACCCAGCGCTGGGTGTTGCCCGCCGACCTGGGCCGGCGTTTTGCCAAGGTTTCAGGGGATTTCAACCCGATTCACACCTCGGTGATCGGCGCCAAGCTGTTCGGCTTTCGCCGTGCTATCGCCCATGGCATGTGGACCCTGGGCCGTGCGCTCGCCGCCCAGCAACCGCCCGGTGGCCTGGACCAGGCCGAGGCCCATTGTGACTTCAAGCTGCCGATCTTCCTGCCCGGCCAGGTCGCGCTGTGGAGTCATCCGGTGACCCGCCCGCGCCGCGAGTTCGAAGTGCGCAATTTCGCGGGCGACAAACCCCATATGCGTGGCCTTTTCATCTGGAAAGAGAACCTGGAATGAGTGACTACAGCTTCAACCCGGCCCCGGTCCGCCGCGTCGCGATCATCGGCGGCAACCGCATCCCGTTTGCTCGCTCCAACACGGTGTACGCCCACGACAGCAACCAGGACCTGCTGGTCGCCGCGCTGCAAGGTCTGGTCGACCGCTACAATCTGCACGGCCAACGCCTCGGTGAGTTTGCCGCCGGGGCGGTGATCAAGCACTCGCGGGATTTCAACCTGGCCCGTGAGTCGTTGCTGTCCACCACCTTGTCGCCGGATACGCCGGCCTACGATGTGCAACAAGCCTGCGGCACCGGGCTGGAAGCCGCATTGCTGGTGGCGAACAAGATTGCCCTCGGACAGATCGAGGTGGGCATTGCGGGCGGATCCGACACCACCTCTGACGCGCCCATCGGTATCAATGAGTCATTGCGCCACACGTTACTCGCAGCCAATCGTGCCAAGGGCATGGGCGACAAGTTGAAGACGTTGCTCAAGGTCCGGCCGTCGATGTTCTTCAAACCATTGTTGCCGCGCAACGGCGAGCCGCGCACTGGCCTGTCCATGGGCGAACACTGCGAAGAAATGGCCAAGCGCTGGCAGATCAAGCGCCTGGCCCAGGATGAGTTGACCCTCACCAGCCATCAGCGCCTGGATGCGGCCTACAAGCGCGGCTTCTTCGACGACTTGATCAGCCCCCATCGCGGCCTGGCCAGGGATAACAACCTGCGCGCCGATGCCAGCCTGGAAAAGCTCGCGGGCCTATCTCCAGCCTACGACCGCCAGAACGGCACCCTCACAGCCGGCAACTCCACGCCGCTGACCGACGGCGCCTCGGTGGTGCTGCTGGCCAGTGAGGAATGGGCGGCCGCGCACGGCTGGCCGGTGCTGGCCTACCTGCGTACCGGCGAAACGGCGGCGGTGAATTTCGTCGACGGCACCGAGGGCCTGCTGATGGCTCCGGCCTATGCGGTGCCGCGCATGCTCAAGCGCGAAGGGTTGAGCTTCGATGACTTCGATTTCTTCGAGATCCATGAAGCTTTTGCGGCCCAGGTGTTGTGCACGCTCAAGGCCTGGGAAGACCCCGATTATTGCCGCGAGCGTCTAGGCTTGGAAGCGCCTCTGGGCACCATCGATCGCGCGAAGATGAACGTCAACGGTGGCTCGCTGGGCTGCGGCCATCCCTTCGCTGCCACGGGAGGCCGGCAGTTGGCGGCGCTGGCCAAGATCATCCATGAGAACGGCGGCGGGCGCGGCCTGATTTCCATCTGCGCGGCGGGCGGGCTGGGCATTACCGCCATCGTCGAAAAGTAGCTCTATCAAAAACAACAACAAGGAGACTGCCATGAACGCTGTAAGCCTGGAACACACCGAACGGATCTGGTTGAACGCTTACCTGCCCGGCGTCCCGGCGGATATCGACGCCGCTATCGAGGAATACCCGTCACTGCGCGAGGTGTTCCTGGAGCACCTGGAAAAATTTCGCGAGCGAGTGGCGTACGTCAGCATCGGCACTGAAATGACCTACGCCGACTGGCAGGTGCAAGGCTATGCCTTCGCCGCCTGGCTGCAGGGGCAGGGCGTCAAGAAAGGCGATCGTGTGGCGCTGATGATGCCCAACTGCTTGCAGTATCCGATTTGCCTGTTGGGCACGATCCTGACCGGCGCGGTGGTGGTCAACGTCAACCCGCTGTACACCTCCCATGAACTCAAGCACCTGCTCAAGGACAGCGGCGCGGAAACCGTGGTGATCTTCGAGAACTTCGCCCACACCCTGGAAAAAGTCATCACCGGCAGCAGCGTCAAGCGCGTGGTGATCGCGGCCATCGGCGACTTGCTCGGCACGTTCAAAGGGGCAGCGATGAATTTCATCCTGCGCCGTGTGCAAAAGCAGGTGCCGGCGTTCAACCTGCGCGGCTCGCTGCGCTTCAACCAGGTGCTGAAACAGGGGCGGGCGCTCACTCATTTCCCGGTGGAGATGCACCTCGACGACTTGGCCTTCCTGCAATACACCGGCGGCACCACCGGCGACGCGAAGGGCGTGATGCTCAGTCACCGCAATATCATCGCCAACCTGCTGCAAGCCAAGGCCTGGGTTGGCGACCAACTGGACCAGGACAAGCAGGAAACCAACGTCACCTTGTTGCCGCTGTACCACATCTTTTCCCTGACGGTGAATTGCCTGATGTTCATGTGCCTGGGCGGGCGCAACATCCTGATCGCCAACCCACGGGACGTGAAGCGCGTGCAGATGATCCTGCGCAAGGAGCGCTTCAACGGGATTGCCGGGGTCAACACCTTGTTTAACGGCCTGCTCGAGAACAAGGAGTTCTGCGCACGGGACTTTTCCGACCTGCGCATGGTGATCGCGGGTGGCATGGCCACGCACACGGCGGTGGCCAAGCGCTGGAAGGAAGTCACCGGGCTGCCGATCATCGAAGGCTACGGCCTCACCGAATGTTCGCCGGTGGTGAGCATCAGCCCGATCAACATTGCGCGCATGCGCGAGATGGAATTCACCGGCAGCATCGGCGTGCCATTGCCCTCGACCTGGGTGCGGTTTATCCGCGAAGACGGTGAGTTGGCTGAGGTTGGCGAGCAGGGCGAACTGCAAGTGCGCGGGCCGCAAGTGATGCAAGGTTATTGGAAACGTCCGGAGGCCACTGCCGAGGTGCTGGATGCCGAAGGGTGGTTGTCGACCGGGGATATCGGCGTGATGGACGCGCGTGGCTTTATCCGCCTGGTAGACCGGAAAAAGGACATGATCCTGGTCTCCGGCTTCAACGTGTACCCCAATGAAATCGAGGACGTGGTGGCGCTGCACCCTGGCGTGGCCGAAGTGGCGGCGATTGGCGTGGAAGATGGCGTGACCGGGGAGAAGGTCAAGATCATCGTGGTGCGCAAGGACCCGAACCTGACCCAGGAGCAGATTCTTGCGCATTGCCGGGAGTACCTGACGGGGTACAAGGTGCCGAAGTACGTGGAGTTCCGTACTACTGAGCTGCCCAAGACCACCGTCGGCAAAGTCCTGCGCCGGGCACTGCGCTAATTTGA
>NZ_JBBGYS010000026.1:0-91101 GCF_037479595.1 Pseudomonas sp. MYb541
GAGGATTGGCTATGCGAATTTTCATAGGCGCTGTGTTGGCATGCCTGGCGTTCGGCGCGTGGGCCGAACCGGCCGACCCTGCGAAGCTCAAGACACAACTACAGGACTACTATTTCGACGCCGCCCGCCGCGGCGACCTCGATATGCTCAACACCTTTATTGACTCCGGCTACAGCCTCAACACCCAGGATGACAAGGGCTACACCGCGCTGATCCTCGCCGCTTACCACGGCCAGGGCCCGTTCGTGGAGCGCTTGCTCAATGCCGGAGCCGACGCCTGCGTGCAGGACAAGCGCGGCAACACGGCGCTGATGGGCGCGATCTTCAAGGGCGAGTTGAAAATCGCCCAACGCTTGCTGGCGACCGACTGCAACCCCGACCAACGCAACGGCGCCGGGCAGACGGCGGCCATGTACGCCGGGCTGTTCAAGCGCGTCGAGTTGCTGGATGAATTGAAGGCCAAGGGCGCCGACCTCAACGCCGAAGACCCGATCGGCAACAGCGCTTCACGATTGGCCAGTGGTGAAATCCGGACCCCGACGCCGCGCTGAGCTATCATCGCGGTTTTTCGGTTGGAGGTTCTCAAATGGCAAAGGCCAAGCGCATGTACGGCTGCACGGAGTGCGGCGCGACCTTTCCCAAGTGGGCCGGCCAGTGCACCGAGTGCGGTGCATGGAACACCCTGACTGAAACCATGATCGAAAGCGGCGGCGCTGCGGCCCCCACCGGCCGCGCCGGCTGGACCGGGCAACAGGCACAGATCAAGACGCTGGCCGAAGTCAGCGTCGAAGAGATCCCGCGTTTCTCCACAGCCTCCGGTGAATTGGACCGGGTGCTGGGCGGCGGCCTAGTGGACGGCTCGGTGGTGCTGATCGGCGGCGATCCGGGCATCGGCAAATCGACGATCCTGTTGCAAACCCTGTGCAGCATCGCCAGCCGCATGCCAGCGCTGTATGTCACCGGCGAGGAATCCCAACAACAAGTGGCCATGCGCGCCCGTCGCCTGGGGCTACCCCAGGATCAACTGCGGGTGATGACCGAGACCTGCATCGAAAGCATCATTGCCACGGCGCGTATTGAAAAGCCCAAGGTCATGGTGATCGACTCGATCCAGACGATTTTCACTGAGCAATTGCAGTCGGCGCCGGGCGGTGTATCCCAGGTGCGTGAAAGTGCGGCGCTGCTGGTGCGCTATGCCAAGCAGAGCGGCACCGCTATCTTCCTGGTCGGTCATGTGACCAAAGAGGGCGCACTGGCCGGGCCACGGGTGTTGGAGCATATGGTCGACACCGTGCTGTACTTCGAAGGTGAATCCGACGGCCGTCTGCGCTTGCTGCGGGCGGTGAAGAACCGGTTCGGCGCGGTCAACGAATTGGGCGTGTTCGCCATGACTGACCGGGGGCTTAAAGAAGTCTCCAACCCTTCGGCGATTTTTCTCACGCGTGCCCAGGAAGAAGTCCCAGGCAGTGTGGTGATGGCAACGTGGGAAGGCACCCGCCCGATGCTGGTGGAAGTGCAGGCGCTGGTGGATGACAGCCATCTGGCCAACCCTCGCCGCGTAACCTTGGGCCTGGATCAGAATCGACTGGCGATGTTGCTCGCGGTATTGCACCGTCACGGCGGTATTCCGACCCACGACCAGGACGTGTTCCTCAACGTGGTCGGCGGGGTCAAGGTGCTGGAAACCGCGTCCGACCTGGCGCTGATGGCGGCAGTCATGTCCAGCCTGCGTAACCGGCCGTTGCCCCATGATTTGCTGGTGTTTGGTGAAGTGGGCCTGTCGGGCGAGGTGCGTCCGGTGCCCAGTGGCCAGGAACGCTTGAAGGAAGCCGCCAAGCACGGCTTCAAACGGGCAATCGTACCTAAAGGCAATGCGCCCAAAGAGTCGCCGCCTGGGATCAAGATCATTGGCGTGACGCGACTGGAACAGGCGTTGGATGCACTATTCGAGTAGGGCGCCCAGCTCGCGCTCCAACTCTTGCTGATCACCCAGGTTCAACTCGATCAATCGTCGCAAATGGCTGATCGAGTCCAGGTCGATGTGCTGGCACACAAAACCCAATTGCCCGTGATCCTCATGGGTCAGTCGCACTTGCATCTTTATATGCGCCTTGGGGTCTAGACGGATATCGACGTCGAACGGCAGCGCCTTGTTGCCCTTCCAGTCGTCGGGGCGTTGTATCAACAAGCCTTTTAACGACAAATCCACCAATCGCACCGTCCATTCGCGGCCGGTTTGCCGGAATTCTGTCTTGGCGTCAAAGGCGATGCGGCGGAAACGGCGGCGGTCAGACGGTTGCTCGGTCATGGTGAAACCCTCTGGAGATACGGGAATTGTAGCCCTGCGCCATCATTGGCCCGGTATTTCTGCTTTTTTTGTGCGCAGGAGGCTCTAGACCAACGTAGGGGGGTGGCCTTTGAGGCCAACAGCGCTAAACTCGGGATGGCTGTCCTTTCTGTCCACCCTGGCTGGAATATAAAAATGAAAAATAATAATAGCCTGCTACGCCACTTACCCTGGCTGGTGCTGGCAATCGTAGGAGCGTGCGCCCTGGGCGTAGTGGCCTTGCGCCGCGGCGAGGCGATCAACGCCTTGTGGATTGTGGTCGCGGCAGTGGCCATCTACCTGGTTGCGTACCGTTACTACAGCCTGTTCATCGCTAACAACGTGATGCAACTCGATCCACGGCGGGCCACCCCCGCAGTGGTCAATAATGACGGTCTGGACTATGTGCCGACCAACAAACACATCCTTTTCGGTCACCACTTTGCGGCTATTGCCGGTGCAGGCCCGCTGGTCGGCCCGGTGCTCGCGGCGCAAATGGGCTACTTGCCCGGCACGCTCTGGCTGATTGCAGGCGTGGTGCTGGCCGGTGCGGTGCAGGACTTCATGATCCTGTTCCTGTCCACGCGTCGCAATGGCCGTTCCCTGGGGGACATGGTGCGCGAAGAGATGGGCCGCATTCCCGGGACCATCGCGCTGTTTGGCTGCTTCCTGATCATGATCATCATCCTCGCGGTGTTGGCGTTGATCGTGGTCAAGGCCCTGGCCGAGAGCCCATGGGGGATCTTCACGGTGATGGCGACCATCCCGATCGCGATGTTCATGGGCATTTACATGCGCTACATCCGCCCGGGTCGCATTGGTGAAATCTCGATCATCGGCGTGCTGTTGCTGCTGGGTTCGATCTGGCTGGGCGGGCAAATTGCCGCTGACCCGGTCTGGGCCAAGGCCTTCACCTTCACCGGCATTCAAATTACCTGGATGCTGATCGGCTACGGTTTCGTCGCCGCAGTGCTGCCTGTGTGGCTGATCCTGGCGCCGCGTGACTACCTGTCGACCTTCCTCAAAATCGGCACCATCATCGCCCTGGCGATCGGCATCTTGGTGACCATGCCCGACCTGAAAATGCCGGCGCTGACCCAGTTCATCGATGGCACCGGTCCGGTGTGGAAGGGCGGCCTGTTCCCGTTCCTGTTCATTACCATTGCCTGCGGCGCGGTATCGGGTTTCCACGCACTGATCTCGTCGGGCACTACGCCCAAACTGTTGGCCAGTGAAAGCCATGCGCGCTACATCGGTTATGGCGGCATGTTGATGGAGTCGTTCGTGGCCATCATGGCCATGGTTGCCGCGTCGGTGATCGAGCCAGGCGTGTACTTCGCCATGAACAGCCCGGCCGCGATTGTCGGCTCGGACGTGGTCACCGTGGCGCAGACCGTCAGCAGCTGGGGTTTTGCGATTACGCCTGAGGCGCTGTCAGCCGTCGCCCATGACATCGGTGAAACCACCATCCTGGCGCGTGCCGGCGGCGCACCGACCCTGGCGGTAGGTATCGCGCAGATCCTGCACAGTGTGCTGCCGGGTGAAAACACCATGGCGTTCTGGTATCACTTTGCGATCCTGTTCGAAGCGCTGTTCATCCTCACAGCCGTGGACGCGGGCACCCGTGCCGGTCGCTTCATGCTGCAAGACCTGCTGGGTTCCTTCGTGCCGGCGCTGAAACGCACCGAGTCGTGGACCGCCAACCTGATCGCGACCGCGGGTTGCGTGGCGATGTGGGGGTACCTGCTGTACCAGGGCGTGATCGACCCACTGGGCGGCATCAACACCTTGTGGCCGCTGTTCGGTATCTCCAACCAGATGCTGGCAGGTATCGCGCTGATGCTGGCCACCGTTGTGCTGATCAAGATGAAACGCCAACGCTACATCTGGGTGACCATGCTGCCGGCTGTCTGGCTGCTGATCTGCACCACCACTGCGGGTTTCATCAAGCTGTTCGACGCCAACCCGGCGATTGGCTTCCTGTCGCTGGCGAAGAAATACAGCGATGCATTGGCCAACGGCCAGATCCTTGCCCCGGCGAAGAGCATCGACCAGATGCAGCACGTGATCTGGAACGCCTACACCAACGCAACGCTGACGGCGCTGTTCCTGTTCGTGGTCTTCAGCATCCTGTTCTATGCGCTCAAGGTCGGCGTCGCTGCCTGGGGCAACAAAGAACGTACGGATAAAGAAGCCCCGTTCCAGGCTGTACCGGACGCGTGATCGAGGATTGCAACCATGTTCAATGACATCAATCGCCTCGGTAAATACCTCGGTCAGGCCGCGCGCCTGATGGTCGGCATGCCCGACTACGATACGTACGTCGAGCATATGCAAACCAAACACCCGGACAAGCCGATGATGGACTACAAGGCGTTCTTCCGGGAACGCCAGGAAGCCCGTTACGGCGGCAAGGGTGGGCCCAAGTGCTGTTGACCTGCTAGGCAGGCCCCTGTGGGAGCCCATACCAATGGGCTCCCATTTTTATTTCTGTTTATTGAAGGAGAACTGCTTTTGTCCTCTCCCATCCCAGTCACCGTCCTCAGCGGCTTCCTCGGCGCCGGCAAGACCACCTTGCTGCGCCACCTGCTAAAAGCCGAGCACGGCCTGAAAATCGCCGTGATCGAAAACGAATTCAGTGACGCCGGTATCGACACCCAGCTGCTGGGCGCCGAGCCAGTGCAAGTCATGACCCTGTCCAACGGCTGCGTGTGCTGCACCATCCACACCGACCTGACCAAAGCCCTGTATCTGCTACTCGAACGCCTGGACAGCGGCGAGATTGCCTTCGACCGCCTGGTGATCGAGTGCACCGGCCTGGCCGACCCGGCACCCGTGGCCCAAACCTTCTTTATCGACGAGGAGTTGCGCGAACGCTACATCCTCGACGGCATCATCACATTGGTAGACGCGGCCCACGCCGAGCAGCACCTCACCCAAACCATCGCCCAGGCCCAGATCGGCTTTGCCGACCGCCTGCTGGTGAGCAAGCGCGACCTGGTGGATGACGCCACCTTCGACGCGCTCAGCGAACGCCTCACCCGCATCAACCGCCGCGCGCCAATCCGTGTGGTGGACCATGGCAACATCGACCTGGCGGAACTGCTCGATGTGCGCGGCTTCAACCTCAACGCCGGCATGAGCCTGCGCCCGGTGCGCGCTGCGCCGTCCATCGACCGTATTTCCAGCCTGGTATTGCGTACCGATCAGCCGCTGGATATCGACCGCCTCAGCGAGTTCATGAACGAACTGCTGGAAGACCACGGCAAGCAGCTGTTGCGCTACAAGGGCGTGCTGAATATTGCCGGTGAAGACCGGCGCATGGTGTTCCAGGGCGTGCTCAAGCTCTACGGCTTTGATTGGGACACGGAGTGGGAAGAGGGCGAGGCGCGGGAGAGTGTGATTGTGTTTATTGCAGATGAACTGCCGGAAGACAAGATTCGCGAAGGTTTCCAGCGCGTCTATCAGGCATAAAAAAGCCCGGCTCTAGAGCCGGGCTTCTTGTTCAAGCAACTGCAATCAAGCGCCGTACACCGGCAGCTTCTTGCAGATGGCCTTGACCTTCTCACGCACCGCGTCGATCACGGCTTCGTTGTTCAGGTCAGCCAGGATGTCGCAGATCCAGCCAGCCAGTTCCTTGCACTCTGCTTCCTTGAAGCCACGCGTGGTCACAGCCGGAGTACCGAAGCGCAGGCCGGAGGTGACGAACGGCGAACGTGGGTCGTTCGGCACGGAGTTCTTGTTTACGGTGATGAAGGCTTTGCCCAAGGCAGCATCAGCATCTTTACCGGAAATGTCCTGCTTGATCAGGGACAGCAGGAACAGGTGGTTCTCGGTACCGCCGGAGACTACGTCGAAGCCGCGCTCGATGAACACGCTGGCCATGGTCTGGGCGTTCTTGACCACTTGTTGCTGGTAGGTCTTGAACTCAGGCTGCAGGGCTTCCTTGAAGCAGATCGCTTTGGCGGCGATCACGTGCTCCAGCGGGCCGCCTTGGGCGCCTGGGAATACAGCGGAGTTCAGCTTCTTCTCGATGTCGGCGTTGGCGCGAGCCAGGATCAGGCCGCCACGTGGACCGCGCAGGGTCTTGTGGGTCGTGGTGGTCACGACGTCAGCGTAAGGCACCGGGTTCGGGTAGACGCCAGCGGCGACCAGCCCTGCAACGTGAGCCATATCAACAAAGAGATACGCGCCGACTTTGTCAGCGATTTCGCGGAAACGTGGGAAGTCCAGGATCTGCGAGTAGGCAGAGAAACCGGCCACGATCATTTTTGGCTTGTGTTCAACTGCCAGGCGCTCGACTTCGTCGTAGTCGATCAGGCCGTTGGCATCGATACCGTACTGAACGGCGTTGTACAGCTTGCCGGAGGAGGAAACGCTGGCGCCGTGGGTCAGGTGACCGCCGTGGGCCAGGCTCATGCCCAGGATGGTGTCGCCGCCTTGCAGCAGGGCCAGGTACACGGCGCTGTTGGCTTGGGAACCGGCGTGCGGCTGGACGTTGGCGTAATCGGCGCCGAACAGTTCTTTGGCACGGTCGATAGCCAACTGCTCAACCACGTCGACGTACTCGCAACCACCGTAGTAGCGCTTGCCTGGGTAACCTTCGGCGTACTTGTTGGTCAGAACCGAACCTTGAGCCTCCATCACCGCAGGGCTGGTGTAGTTTTCCGAAGCGATCAGCTCAATGTGCTCTTCCTGGCGCACGGCTTCTTGCTCCATGGCGGCGAAGAGATCGGCGTCGTACTTGGCAATAGTCAAATCACGGCTGAACATGGCGGTCCTCAAGGATCGGGGGCAGAAAAGGAAGGCATTCTAACCCAATGGGTTTTAGATGGCATATGAAAGGACATCATGTCGCGGATAAGCGGGGCTCATCTGGGGATAAGCGTTGCCAGGGCCGGCCCTATCGCGGGCAAGCCCGGCTCCCACATTTTGATCTGTGAACCCATTCAAGGGTGGGAGCTGGCTTGCCTGCGATGAGGCCATCCGCCCCAGCAAAAAAACTCAGTCGAACATGAAAAGGGCATCATTGCTGAACTGCGCCTCGAACCGGTTCGCCGGCATCGGCCGCCCGAACAGGTAACCCTGCACCTCGTCACACCCATGCTCACGCAGGAAGTCCAACTGCTCATGGGTTTCCACACCCTCGGCGATCACCGCCAGGTTCAGGCTGTGGGCCATGGCGATAATGGCGCGGGCGATCTGCGCATCCTGTTCGCCGGAGGGCAGGCCATCCACGAAGGTGCGGTCGATCTTCAACACGTCGATGGGGAATTGCTTGAGGTAGTTGAGCGACGAATAGCCCGTGCCGAAGTCGTCGACCGCAATGCTCAGGCCCAGGTTTTTCAGGCTGTCGAGGATCTGCATGGCCTCGTTGACTTCCCGCATCAGGATACTTTCGGTCAGCTCCAGCTCCAGGCATGCTGGCGGCAGGCCGGTGTCCTTGAGGATGGTGGCGATACGGGTGCCCAACTGGCCGTCGGAGAATTGCCGCGCCGAGATGTTCACCGAGACTTTCGGCACACGCACCTTGTTCTGGTGCCAGGTCTTGAGCTGTCGGCAGGCTTCGCTGATCACCCAGTCGCCCACGTCCACCACTAGGCCCAACTCTTCCAGTACCGGGATGAAGTCCCCCGGCGGCACCAGGCCACGACGCGGGTGACGCCAGCGCAGCAGGGCTTCGGCACCGGTCAGGCGTTTGCCGTCGCCGCTGAACTGCGGCTGGTAATAGAGCACGAATTCGTTCTGGTCCAGGGCGTGGCGCAGGTCGCTTTCCAGCTCCAGGCGTTCCAGGGCGCTGGCGTTCATGTCGGCCTGGTAGAACTGGAAGTTGTTCTTGCCGCGTTCCTTGGCGTGATACATCGCGGTGTCGGCGTTTTTCATCAACTGACTCAGCTCGTTGCCGTCCTGAGGGCTCAGGGCGATGCCGATACTGGCGGTGACAAAAAACTCGCGGCCTTCCAGCACGAACGGCTTCACCAGGCTGGCAAGGATCTGCTCGGCCACATGAATCGCACGGTTCAACGCCATTTCGCGGCTGATCCGCGGTTGCAGCAGCAGCGTGAACTCGTCGCCGCCCATGCGCGCCACGGTGTCGTCTTCGGCCACGCAACCCAGCAGGCGCGTGGCCATTTCCTTGAGCATGCGGTCGCCGGCGGCGTGGCCCAGGGAGTCGTTGATCGGTTTGAAGCGGTCGAGGTCGAGGAACATCAGCACCACCCACGACTTCTGCCGTTCTGCCGACTGCAACGCGGTATGCAGGCGGTCCTGGAACAGCGTGCGGTTGGGCAGGTGGGTCAGGGCGTCGTAGTAGGCCAGGCGGTGGATGCGCTGCTCGCTGGCCTTGCGCTCGCTGATGTCACTGAAGAAACACACGTAGCTGGCCAGGTCGCCTTCATCGTCGAACACGGCGGTAATGCCGACCCACGCCGGGTAATGCTCGCCGTTGCGCCGCTTGAGCCACACTTCGCCTTCCCAAGTGCTGTGCTGGTGCAACTGCTTGAGTACGTAGCGCAGGTGGGCTTCCTGCTGTTCGTCGACGGTGAGCATATTCGGCAACTGGTCGAGCACATCGCTGACCGCATAGCCGCTGACCCGGCTGAACGCCTCGTTGGCCTGCACGATATAACCGGCGGGGTCGGTGATCAGAATCGCCGAGGTGGAGTGCTCGAATACCGTGGCCGCCATGCGCAGGTCTTTTTCGGCGCGGCGTTGCTGGCTGATGTCGCGGCCCACGCCGAGGACGCCCTCGAAGGCGCCGTGTTCGTCCCATACCAACACCAGTCGCAGCTCGATCGGCACTTTGCGACCATCTGCGCGCAGGCAGTCGAACAGGAACAGTTGGGTCTGCACCTCGTCGCGCAGCGTGTTCAGTGCCTCGATGTTGCCCAGCGCGCGGCTGACTTGTTCCATTAGGCTGTAAATGCCGGTCAGCTGCTGCGGGTTGGCGATGATCGACTGCCAGCCATTTTTGAACACCCAGTCCACGTCATAACCGAGTACGGCATTGACCGAGGGGCTGACGTAGTTGAGGGCCAACTGGCTGTCGGTGGAGCAGATCACGTCGCTGATGCTTTCGGCCAGCATGCGGTAGCGCTGTTCGCTGTCACGCAGGGATTCGCTGGCCTCGATCTGGTCGGTGATGTCCTTGGCCACCCCAATGATGCGGGTGATCTGCGCCGTCTTGTCGCGGGCCAGGGCCTGCTCGCGGATGTCAAAGCGCCGCCATTGGTTGTTGCGGTGGCGGAAGCGCAATTGGCATTGCAATTGGGTGGCGTAGCCGATCTGGCGCTGCTGCTGGCGCAAATCGTGGTAATGCTCGGCGTCTTCGGGGTGCAGTAGGATTTCCCAGAAGTACTCGCCCATTTGCTGCAGTTCGGCCTTGTTGTAGCCGAGGGTGTGGCCCAGATGGTGATTGCTGAAAATCATGCGCTGGCTGATCACGTCCTGCACATACAGGTGGTCAGGCACGGTGCGTACCACGTCCGACCAGAAGCTTTCACGCTCCACCAGCGACAGCTCGATCAGCTTGCGGCTGGTGATATCGCTGATGCTGAGGATCACTGCCTTGAAGTCGTCCTGCTGCTCCGGCAAGCGCATCACCAGCCAAAGGTATTGCTCGTTGCCCGCCACGTCCTTGAGCTGGATTTCCAGTTCCAACTGGCTCTGCTGGGTCAGTACCGCCTCAAGAATCTGGTAGCCGATGGACGTGGCATTGCGCGGGGAGTCATCGATCAGACGCTCCCAGGCTTCTTCACAGGAACCCACGTTCAACAGGCGCACCGCCACCTGGTTGACTTCGGTGATGCGCAGCTCCTTGAGCAGTTGCTGGCGTTCGTCGGGGTTGTCCTGCAGCCAGGCGTGCAGTTGCTCGCGGGTCTCCAGTCGGGTCTTGTCAAAGAACGCATTCAGGCCCGACAAGTCGAGCACGCACAGGGCCACGCCGGTGCCTTCGAAAATGTCCTGGTAGCGCCGGCGGCCTTCATGCACCTGGCGCTGGCGGCGGCGCATGTTCAGCAGCACGATCACCGGGATCAGCGAGAACGCCAGGCCCAGCAGGCATTTGCCGATGAAGGCCGGCAGCAGTTGCTCCAGCACCGCAGTACGGTCGAACAGCCCGCGCAGTTGCCAGTCGCTTTTGCTTAGAGGGGTGACCAGTACGCTTTTATTCAGCTCGTCCGGGGTTAGCGCAGACGCCCATTGCGCCGGCATGCCGCTGTCTCGGCTGACAACCCGGTGGTTGATGCGATTCTCGATGACCCACAGCGGGCGCTGGCCCTGGCCGTCCTGGCGGGTGAGGTTGCTCAGGTAGTTGGGTGCCAGGCGCAGCGCCCAATACATCCGCGAGCCGCCGCTGGGCTGGTGCAGCAGCAGATAGATGAGGGTGCCGTCGTTGCTGTTGCTCAGATAATAGGACTGCGCGTGGCTGCGTTGCACCAGCTCTGCCAACCAGGCGGCGTCCTGGCTGTCGGTGGCGCTGTCACTGATTATCGCGCCGCTGGGGGCGAGCAGGGCGACGCTGCGCAGCTCGGGTAGCGAGCGTTGCAAGGTGCGCATCAGCGCCTGTTGCTGTTCGCTGTCACGCGGCGGCTCGACCATCGGCAGCAGGTTCAGGGCGATTTTCGCGCTGAGGGCCATGTTCAGGCTGATCTGTTCAGCCAGGTCGGCGCTGTAGTCGATGGTGTATTGCTGCTGGTTCTTCTGGTTTTGCTGCAACTGGTCGAGCAGTTGCCAGAACAATAACGCGAGCAACATGAGGACGAGCGTCGCCAATGCGCCTTTGAGGGTGCCGTGCAGGGGCGCTCCCGGCGCTATATGAGCGGCGCGCAGGGGAGTTGGCGGCGTGACTTTGGACAAGCTGTGATCCTGCGGTTTGGCTGGACTGGCGCGCGACGTGCACTATAAGCCGGACGCCCGGAGGGCGGCTAGCATGCCTTGACTTGTGGCAAAGTGCCAGCCCCGCCTGGCGGGCACTATAGGGCGCCGCCGGTGTGGATCAGGCTGTCCGCCAGCCGGGTCAGGATCGCCAGCGTGAACAGGCTGATAACCACAGAGGCCGTGCGGTTGATGGTGTGCGGCGTCAACCACGCGTACCCGCCTCGTTTGATGCGGGCCCCCAGCAGCACCCAGACGCAGCCCACCGGTATCACCACGGCGCTGAACTGTGCGACGAAATGCACGTACAAGGTCAAGTCGATAAATGTCTGCATCGGGACGATAAACGACACGATCAGTAATCCCTTGGGGTTGATCAGCGTGAGCAAAAAGAAGTTCAGCGTGGAGACCCGTGCCTCGGCCTCGGTGTGGAGTGTTTCGTCGGGGTGGCGCCACAGCAGGTAGCAAGTCCTGATCAAATAGCAGACCGAAGCGAACTGCACGAGCTTCAGGCTCCAGGGCGCGTTGTCGCCGATATGGCTGAGCAAGTAGCCCCAGAACGAGATCTGCGTCAGGTAAGCCAGGCACTCCAGCAGGCTCAGCGGCCAGGCGCGCCGGAACCCCGCGAGTAATCCCGAGCGCAGCAGCAGCGTGTTGGTAGGCCCCGGCATTAATAGCAGTAGCCCGAGTGCGGATAGGACGCCAAGCATGAAGGGTGTCTCCTGGAACCCCTGAGGGTTTTGACCGGCTAATCTAACAGATAGGCTTCGATACGCTCGGTCACTTAGGTTAACCTTGAGGATTCGCAACACTATGTACAGCGCCATGACGCTACGTAGGCCTGTTCTTACTTTTATGAGGTCCACATTTTGGCTCAATACGTCTTCACCATGCATCGGCTGGGCAAAGTTGTCCCTCCGAAGCGGGAAATCCTGAAAAACATTTCGCTGTCCTTCTTCCCAGGCGCCAAGATCGGCGTACTCGGCCTCAACGGTTCGGGTAAATCCACCCTGTTGAAAATCATGGCCGGCGTCGACACCGAGTTCGAAGGCGAAGCCCGCCCGATGCCAGAACTGAACGTTGGCTACCTGCCGCAAGAGCCGATCCTGGACCCGACCAAGACCGTGCGTGAAGTGGTTGAAGAAGCCGTCAGCGTGATCAAGAACGCCCAGGCGCGCCTGGACGAGGTCTACGCGGCCTACGCTGAAGAAGATGCCGACTTCGACAAACTGGCCGCCGAACAGGCCAAGCTCGAAGCCATCCTGCAAGCCGGCGACGGTCACAACCTGGAGCGCCAATTGGAAGTCGCGGCCGACGCACTGCGCCTGCCAGCGTGGGACGCCAAGGTCGAATTCCTGTCCGGTGGTGAAAAGCGTCGCGTGGCCCTGTGCCGCCTGCTGCTGTCGGCCCCTGACATGCTGCTGCTCGACGAACCGACCAACCACTTGGACGCCGATTCCGTCGCCTGGCTGGAACATTTCCTTCACGACTTCCCAGGCACCGTGGTCGCGATCACGCACGACCGGTACTTCCTGGACAACGTGGCCGGCTGGATCCTCGAGCTCGACCGTGGCGCGGGTATCCCTTACGAGGGTAACTACTCCGGTTGGCTGGAAGCCAAGTCCGACCGTCTGGCCGCCGAATCCAAGCAGCAATCGGCCCATGAAAAAGCCATGAAGGAAGAACTGGAGTGGGTGCGCAAAGGCGCCAAGGCCCGCCAGTCCAAATCCAAGGCCCGTCTGCAACGCTTTGAAGAAATGCAGTCGCAGGAATTCCAGAAACGTTCGGAAACCAACGAGATCTACATTCCGGCCGGTCCGCGCCTGGGCGACAAGGTCATCGAGTTCAAGAACGTTTCCAAAGGTTATGGCGACCGCGTGCTGATCGACAACCTGTCGTTCTCTATGCCAAAAGGCGCGATCGTCGGCGTTATTGGTGGTAACGGTGCGGGTAAATCCACGTTGTTCCGCATGCTGATGGGCAAGGAAACCCCGGATTCGGGCACCATCGAAGTCGGCGAAACCGTGCAGTTGGCCTGTGTGGACCAGAGCCGTGAAGACCTGGATGGCAGCAAGACCGTGTTCCAGCAGATTTCCGACGGTTCCGACCAGATCCGCATCGGCAACTATGAAATCCCGTCGCGTACTTATGTCGGCCGTTTCAACTTCAAGGGTGGCGACCAACAGAAGTTCGTCAAGGACCTGTCCGGTGGTGAGCGCGGTCGCTTGCACCTGGCCCTGACCCTGAAAGAGGGCGGCAACGTCCTGCTGCTCGACGAACCGTCCAACGACCTCGACGTTGAAACCCTGCGTTCCCTGGAAGAAGCCCTGCTGGACTTCCCGGGCGCTGCCATTGTGATCTCTCACGATCGGTGGTTCCTTGACCGCGTCGCGACCCACATCCTGGCGTACGAAGACGACTCCCAGGCGGTGTTCTTCGAAGGTAACTACACCGAGTACGAAGCGGACCGTAAAAAACGCTTGGGCGACGCTGCTGCCCAGCCGCACCGTGTGCGTCACAAAAAGCTGGCCTGATTCGGGTTGGTGGTTTGAAAGAGCGGAGCCTTCGGGCTCCGTTTTTTTTGCCTGGAATTTGATGGTGCGTGCGGTTTGATTTGAATCCCTGAAAGGGTGCATAAAAGCCGCTAAAACTGGATACAGTTATATAAAACGCACCATTTAAATTCACAAAGGCGACATTTTGCCCTGTCGCAGTGCGGAATGAATTGATAAAGTCCGGCTCAATCTCCGTTAACAACTAAAAATTTGCCGAGACTTTCCATGATCGAATCCGTCGAATCCTTCCTTGCCCGCCTCAAGAAACGCGACCCGGACCAGCCGGAATTCCACCAGGCCGTAGAAGAAGTCCTACGCAGTCTGTGGCCGTTTCTGGAAGCCAATCCTCATTACCTGACATCGGGCATCCTGGAGCGCATCTGCGAGCCAGAACGCGCGATTACCTTCCGGGTGTCGTGGGTGGATGATCACGGCAAGGTCCAGGTCAATCGCGGTTTCCGTATTCAGATGAACAGCGCCATCGGCCCCTACAAAGGCGGCTTGCGCTTCCATCCATCGGTGAACCTGGGCGTGTTGAAGTTCCTCGCCTTCGAGCAGACCTTCAAGAATTCTCTGACGTCGCTGCCCATGGGCGGCGGCAAAGGCGGCTCGGACTTCGACCCCAAGGGCAAGAGCGACGCTGAAGTCATGCGCTTCTGCCAGGCCTTCATGAGTGAGCTGTATCGCCACATCGGCGCGGACGTGGACGTGCCGGCCGGCGATATCGGCGTGGGCGCCCGTGAGATCGGCTTCCTGTTCGGTCAGTACAAGCGTCTGAGCAACCAGTTCACCTCCGTGCTGACCGGCAAGGGCATGACCTACGGCGGCAGCCTGATCCGCCCGGAAGCCACGGGTTTCGGCTGCGTGTACTTCGCTGAAGAGATGCTCAAGCGCAACAACCAGCGGGTTGAGGGCAAGCGCGTGGCGGTGTCAGGCTCCGGCAACGTGGCGCAATACGCGGCGCGCAAGGTCATGGACCTGGGCGGCAAGGTGATTTCCTTGTCCGACTCCGAAGGCACCCTGTACGCCGAAAGCGGTTTGACCGAAGAGCAATGGTCGGCCCTGCTGGAGCTGAAAAACGTCCAGCGCGGTCGCATCAGCGAACTGGCCGAGCGTTTCGGCCTGGAATTCCGCAAAGGCCAGACGCCATGGGAACTGGCTTGCGACATCGCCTTGCCCTGCGCGACCCAGAACGAACTCGATGCCGACGCCGCCCGCGCTTTGCTGCGCAATGGCTGCATCTGCGTGGCCGAAGGCGCCAACATGCCGACCACGCTCGAGGCTGTGGATATCTTTATCGAGGCGGGCACCCTGTTCGCGCCGGGTAAAGCTTCTAACGCTGGCGGCGTCGCCGTGAGCGGCCTGGAAATGTCGCAGAACGCCATGCGCCTGCTGTGGACCGCCGGTGAAGTGGACAGCAAGCTGCACAACATCATGCAGTCGATCCACCATGCCTGCGTGCACTACGGCGAAGAAAACGACCGGATCAACTACGTGAAAGGCGCGAACATCGCCGGCTTCGTCAAAGTCGCCGACGCGATGCTGGCCCAAGGCATCGTCTAAAACTCGGGCTCAATCCGCAGCACTTCGATCAACTGATCGCCGACGGGGCGCTGCCACAGTACCTCGTCACCCACCTGGGCGCCCAGTAAGGCGCGGCCCAGGGGCGAACCCCAGTTGATCAGGCCTGCGCTCGCATCGGCCTGGTCTTCACCGACCAACTGGATACGTTGTTGTTCGTCCTGTTCATTGGCGAAGGTCACCCAACTGCCGATCTGCACCTTGTCAGTGGAGGTGGCCGGCGCGACCACTTGGGCGCTTTGCACCCGCTGGTTGAAGTAGCGCAAATCCCGCTCAAGGTCCGCCTGGCGCTGTTTATCGCCCTTGGCGGATTCGAGGCTGTAAGCCTGCTGCAACTGCGCAACCTTGGCCTGCAATTGCGCCAAACCTTGCGCAGTCAGGCGATTGGGCTGCTCACTGACCTGACGCTCCACCGGCTGATCAGCCTGGGCGGCAGCGTTGTCCTCATTTACAAAAGCTCGGCTCATGACGTTCTCCCTCTCTGGAGTTGGGCCATGGTCGCCGCGCTTTAGTTTCGCTGGATGTCTGGAAACGACCTATTGCGAACGATAGGCCCTGGCGGCGTCGCGGTTTTTCTCCTGTTGCCAGGCGCGCTCGCGGTCATCCCAGTGGTTGTCCTTGTAGTCACGCAACTCTTCGTTCTCACGCATGGCCTTGCACTGGCGGAAACCGTCTTCCCAGCCTTCAGCGTATTCGCGGTCTTTCAGATAACGCGGCACATTCTTGCGAAACTCACCGCTGATAACGCCAGCCGCCTGGCGACCGCTGCTGCAGCCATCGTCAAAACCGTCGGCAAAGGCCGGTGGGTAACCTTTGGCCAGCAAATTTTCATGGGTCGATTGGCAGCCGGCCAACCACATCACTGCACACAGCAATACCGCAGACCGCCACATGGCGTACTCCCTGGCCGTTTCACGGCTGATAGGGAAGAGTCTAGAAGGGGATTTGTCGGGGAGGTGTGAAAGGGAGGTGAGAATACTGTTGTTGTGTAGGAGCTGGCTTGCTGGCGATGCAGGCACCTCGGTGTATCAGTCGCTCTGAGGTGATGCGGTCGCCGGCAAGCCGGCTCCTACAGGTCCTGTGGTCAATAGTGGTACCACTTCACTTCCAGCATCACTTCATTAACCGGCGTCGACAGGTGGCTGTATTCGCGCTGAGCGCTCAGGCGCAATCCGAGGTTGCGCGACAATTCCCACTGCTGGTTCAGGCTGATGCTACGGCGCACTTCGCCATTGGTGAAGAAATCACCCTTGGCTTCCAGGCTCAGGTTACCCAGCGGGTTTTTCCACAGCACGCCAGTGTTAAAGCCGGCCGCGGGGGAGATGGCTTCGTTGAAGTCATTGTTGTGCTCCACGCGCACGGTGCCGAGGGCGAAGCCGAGCATGTCATCGCTCAGTTGCCAGGTGCCGCCGGCGCCACCGTTGACGTGGGCGACCAGGGTTTCGTCGTCGTGTTTGCCTGGTACACGTTCAAGGCCGCCAGTGACTTGCCATGACCATGGCTGCAACAGGGCGTTACGTGGGGTCAGGGAGCGGATGGTGGCCAGGTCCAGCTGCTGCAATTGCCAGTGGTTGCCTTCGTACTGGCGCAGTTTCATCTGCAGGATTTCGATCTGCGCACCCAGGGGGAAACCTTCGGCGTTGTCGTTGAGGTCGTGGTAGGCCATGCGCAGGCCGTATTCACCGAAGGCCTTGTCGCCACGGGTGCCGATGCCGGCTTGCCAGGTGCGTGATTCATGGCCGTTTTCCGGCAGGCCGGGCGGGGTGATCTTGAGGTCGGGCGCCGGGTTCTGGTTGATCGCGCGCAGCAATTCGAAGCTGCGCTGGGAGCGGGCCGTGTCCCGCTCCAGGCCATTGGCGCGGTAGCGGCCGAGGCGGTAGGCGGCGTCGATGATCAGGGCCTGGCGGTCGCGGGGCAGGGCTTTGAATGCCGGCTCCTGCAATTGTTTCTGGTCGTCGCTGATCTTCAGTACCCATTGTTGCTCGTCGCTGTCGAGCGGCTTGGCACGCTCCAGCAGCTCGCGCTCACGGGAGGGGCGATAATCAATCCTCTCCACCAACCCCGCATCTTTAACCGCCTTGACCGTGTCGGTCGGGATGGCGGTCAGAGGGAACTGTTCGGTCAACCGCAGGCCGGGACGCGCCACTTGCAGCAATTCCAGCAGGCGATAGGAGCAGTTTTCGTCAAAGAAGAAGTAATCGAACTGGATCTGTTTGAGCTCCCACACGTGCTCGACCATGCGCTCGGTCTCGACTTGAGTGAGGTTGAGGCGATATTCCCACAGGTCGCGGTTCTCAAGGCTGCGGTACTCCGACAGCTTTTCCTGATAAGGCACCAGCGCGAACAGGCCGGGATAACCGCCCATCAGGCCTTTCCAGGCGTAGAGAATGCTGTTGTCGGAGCCTTCGATGTAGGCGCCGAAGTTGATCGCGTAGCTGAGCAGGGCGGTATTGTTGCTCTGCACGTCGGCCTGGTCGATGCGCAGCAACGTGTGGCCGAACATCGACGACGGGCTGTTGAGGTAGGCCGCTGGGAAGATCATCACCGCGCTATGGGGGGCGACGTCCTTGAACCATTGCTTGAATTCTGTGCAGTCCACGGCAGGCAGGTCAGTGAGGTGCAACTGATCCTTGAGCCAGCGGGTCCGTGCTGGGTAAACGCATTGGGCGTGTTTTTCACCCAGGCTGGCCGGTGCGTAGAGCGCATCAACAGTGGCCTTGAGCTCGGCGTCCGGGTGGTGGGCGCCATCGGCCGCGAGGAAGAACTTTTTGTCGCTGACGTAACTGCGCCAGCCACTGATCTTGCCGGCTTCGTAATGGCCCAGGGAAAGCCAGAACGGATCATTCGCCAATTGCTGCAAACGTTGATCATCAAGGTGCGGGGCCGCATACAGCGGGGCGCAGGCGAAGAGTGCCATCCAGGCAAAGCGTTTGAGCATAGGGGCAACTTAAGTCGGATATAAAAGAGACCCAAAGGGGAGGCGGGTCCAAAATAAAACCCGCGCCTTAAGCAGGCGCGGGCGGATCGAGCTTAAGCCTGGGTTGCGTATTTCGCCAGACGGGCATCGCTTTTCAGTACCGCAATGGTGTTGTTGTGCACGTCGTCAGCGGTCACGTCAGCTTTGCTGAAGATCTGCTGGAAGTGCTCGTGGGTCACGGCCGCGAAGTGCTCGCGATCTTCCGGTGCCACGCCCAGTACCACGGCGTAGGTGGTCAGCGCTTCGCCGTTGCCCTTGGCCATGTCTTCGGACAGCTCGTTCATCATGCCATTCATGGCAATCCAGGACTTGCCGCCGTAGGTCAGGGCGCTGTTGGTGTTACAGCCGTTGGTGCCCGAGGTCATGCCGAACGTGGCGTTACCCGAAGTACCGTTGGTAGTGGAAGCCAGGAAGTGAGCTGGCGTGCCGCGCTGGCCTTCGAACAACATGTTGCCCCAACCGCAGTTCGGGCCACCTGGTGCTTCTGCCATTGCATTGAGGGAGACGACGGTGAAGAGAGTACCGAGAAGGATCCGTTTCATAGCTTTGTTCTCTTTGTGTGCAAACCAATGGACAAGGGTTCAGGCGCGTCGCAGCGCCCTAGGGGCCAGTTATTAGTCCAACCCGCGCAGTTTGGAGTTTAGGCACGTTCCAAGGGTTCCGTGCATTTTTATAAAACAATCCGCGATGTCGCGATATTTCTGCAGCTCATCTCTCACGTCTATGCTTTCCCGAAAGCGCGCCTTGCCAGAGCGCGTGACCGGGAGCCAGAATGCCGTCATCTGCCCCGCCTGATGTAAGGAAGCCCGATGCCTGATCCTGTTGCTGCCAGCTTGCGTCTAGCGCCCGAAGCGCTGACTCGCCCTTTCTCCGCTGAACAGTTCAGCTTCTCGACCACCAATGATTTGGAGCCCTTTCGCGGTGTGCTTGGCCAGGAACGTGCGGTTGAAGCCTTGCAGTTCGGTGTGGCCATGCCACGCCCCGGTTACAACGTGTTTGTCATGGGTGAGCCCGGTACCGGGCGCTTTTCGTTCGTCAAACGCTACCTGAAAGCCGAAGGCAAGCGCCTGCAGACCCCGGCGGATTGGGTCTATGTGAACAATTTCGATGAACCTCGCGAACCGCGCGCCCTGGAATTGCCCGGCGGCGCGGCGGCGGCGTTCATCAACGACATCAACGGTTTGGTCGACAACCTCGTCGCCACCTTTCCGGCGGTCTTCGAACACCCGACCTATCAACAGCGTAAAAGCGCCATCGACCGCGCCTTCAACCAGCGCTACGACAAGGCCTTGGACGTGATCGAACGCCTGGCCCTGGAAAAGGACGTGGCGCTGTACCGCGACAGTAGCAACATCGCTTTTACCCCGATGCTCGACGGCAAGGCGCTCGACGAGGCCGAGTTCTCGCAGTTGCCGGAAGCCGACCGCGAGCGTTTCCACACGGACATTTCCGAGCTGGAAGAGCGCCTCAACGAAGAACTGGCCAGCCTGCCGCAGTGGAAGCGTGAGTCGAATAACCAACTGCGCCAATTCAACGAAGAAACCATCACCCTGGCCCTGCAGCCTTTGCTTGCACCGCTGTCGGAAAAGTATGCGGAAAATGCGGCCGTCTGCGGTTATCTGCAAGCCATGCAGGTCTATCTGCTCAAGACCGTGGTCGAGCAATTGGTCGACGACGCCAAGACCGACGCCCAGGCGCGCAAGCTGCTGGAAGAGCAATATTGCCCAAGCCTGGTGGTAGGGCATCCGGTCAACGGCGGCGCCCCGGTGGTGTTTGAACCGCACCCGACCTACGACAACCTGTTCGGCCGCATCGAATACAGCACCGACCAGGGCGCGCTCTACACCACTTATCGCCAGTTGCGTCCGGGCGCGCTGCACCGTGCCAACGGCGGCTTCCTGATCCTGGAAGCCGAAAAAATGCTCAGCGAGCCGTTTGTGTGGGACGCGCTCAAGCGTTCCCTGCAGTCGCGCAAACTGAAGATGGAATCACCGCTGGGCGAGCTGGGCCGCCTGGCCACCGTGACCCTCAACCCGCAGATGATTCCGTTGCAGGTCAAAGTGATCATCATCGGTTCGCGTCAGTTGTACTACGCGTTGCAGGACGCCGATCCGGATTTCCAGGAGATGTTCCGCGTACTGGTGGACTTCGACGAAGACATCCCGATGGTCGACGAAAGTCTGGAGCAGTTTGCGCAGTTGCTCAAAACCCGTACCTCGGAAGAAGGCATGGCGCCGCTGACCTCGGATGCGGTGGCGCGGTTGGCCACTTACAGTGCGCGGTTGGCCGAGCATCAGGGCCGGTTGTCGGCGCGTATTGGCGACTTGTTCCAGTTAGTCAGCGAGGCTGACTTCATTCGCCACTTGGCGGGCGACGAAATGACCGATGCCGGCCATATCGAGCGCGCCCTCAAGGCCAAGGCCACGCGCACCGGGCGCGTGTCGGCGCGGATTCTCGACGACATGCTCGCCGGGGTCATCCTCATCGACACCGCCGGTGCGGCGGTGGGCAAGTGCAATGGGCTGACTGTACTGGAAGTCGGTGACTCGGCCTTCGGCGTGCCGGCGCGGATTTCCGCCACGGTGTATCCGGGTGGCAGCGGCATTGTCGACATCGAGCGTGAGGTCAACCTTGGCCAGCCGATTCACTCCAAGGGCGTGATGATCCTCACGGGTTACCTGGGCAGCCGGTATGCCCAGGAATTCCCGCTGGCGATCTCGGCGAGCATCGCGCTGGAGCAATCCTACGGTTATGTGGACGGCGACAGTGCGTCCTTGGGCGAGGCGTGCACCTTGATCTCGGCCTTGTCGAAAACGCCGCTCAAGCAGTGCTTTGCCATCACCGGCTCGATCAACCAGTTTGGTGAAGTGCAGGCGGTGGGTGGGGTCAACGAGAAGATCGAAGGTTTCTTCCGCCTGTGTGAAGCGCGCGGTTTGACCGGTGAACAGGGGGCGATCATTCCCCAGGCCAACGTCGCCACGTTGATGCTCGATGAGAAGGTGCTGCAGGCCGTGCGCGCCGGGCAGTTCCACATCTATGCTGTGCGCCAGGCCGACGAGGCGCTGAGCCTGCTGGTGGGCGAGGATGCCGGTGAGCCGGATGCCGAGGGGCAGTTCCCGGAAGGCACGGTGAACGCGCGCGTGGTGGAGCGGTTGCGCGCGATTGCCGAGATGATCAGCGAGGAAGACCTCAAGGAAGCGGAGAAGGAGTTGGCACAGCAGGCGCTGGCCGAAGCCAAGCCCACCTGATGGCTGAGCGAGTTGTCGTGACTGGTGGGCTGTGGTGGTGAGCACGCTTGTTGTGGTGAGCGGGCTTGCCCCGCGCTGGGCTGCGAAGCAGCCCCAAAACCAGACAATTCAATCTCACTGGCACACCGCACCGGTCCCACTGGGGCTGCTTCGCAGCCCAGCGCGGGGCAAGCCCGCTCACCACATTACGGGCAAAACCGTCACAAAATTGGCGCAGCTGTAGGGCCAACGGCCGTCTGTCCCTACAACCTTGGTTTGTCGTGGTTTTCTTCTATTCTGTGCTCAAGGGATATCCACAGGAGTCGCTGGATAGAGACAGCCTCGCCACAGGCGCAGGTTGAATACCGATCTACCGAGGGTCGCCGCCATGCCGCGCAACCTTTGCCTTACCCGCCAGTGCTTCGGCCTGGTCACCCGTATCGAATGTTCCATTCGCCCTCTCGCGGGGGATAACGGGATGTGGACGTTGTTGTTTGCCGCTGGAATGACCGGTGAACAACCTTCCACCATCAAGTCCCAAGGCCCGTTCCCCGGGCCCTTCGCGGCGGAAAATATTCTGGAATCCATTGTGGACAGCCTGACCCAGCACGGGTACGAGAAGGCGGGTGACCCGCAGATCTGGTGCCTGCACATGCAGGCCCATCTGCGACAGCTCAACGGTGACACCCATCACTGACCGCTACTTGCTCTCGGGCTTGTCCAGCTTGACCTCGAAGCCATATTGCACGGTGCTCAGGTCAGTGCGCTGGTAGCTTTCCAGGGTGGTCGGCTGGCCGTAGAAGTAATGCACGTCAAACATCGCTGTGCCGTATTCCTCGGCGCGGTGGCTGACGCCGAGGATTTCCTTGAGGTAATTGCCGCTGGCGTCCTTGGCGTAGAAACGCCAGCTGTCAGCGGGAAAGGCTTTCTGGTCGACGATCAGCGCGTTGTCTTTGAGTTCGAGCCCTTTGGGCAGCTTGCTCGCGTCAATCTCGTTTTTATCGATGGTCGCCAGGAACAGCGGGATCGAGCCCACCACAAAGGCCGGATTTTCCGGGAACAGGTTGAGGTCATAGGTCAGGGTGCCGCGTGCCGGGTTCAGCTCAAAGGCCTCGGTCGGCAGCTCGATCGGTTCGCCGCGCTCGCCTTTTTCGTCGGCGGTGAAGAAGGTCACCGGTGATTCACTGCTGTTGCGCTCGCTGCCCACCAGGTCGTCATTGAAGGTGAATGGGTGGTCGAACACGATGTGCGCCGCGCTGGCGTCTTCGACTGACTGGCTGATGGTGACGCTGTTTTTCAACTGGTCCTCGGTCATGCTTGCGTCTTTGAGCCAGTTGGCGGCGCTGTCGTCATACACGGTGACTGGCATTGGCAGGGCCTGCACGGTTTTCTGCAGGCTGTTCTTGTCGAAGCGCAGCACTGGCAGGTCGAGGTCTTTGCGGGTGCGTGTGGCGGTGGAAAAATCCAGCACGTTGACTTGCAGGTTGTCGATCACGCCATTGAAGTACACCTTGGCGTAATGGCTGCTCTGCTTGCGTTCGAAGGCTTTCTGCTCATCGGTCAGCTGTTTTTCGAACGCCTCCGACCAAGCCTTCTGCTTTTGCATTTCGGCCAGTTGTTTCTCGTAGAACGTGACTTGGGCGTTGCTTTCGTTGATCGAGCCCGAGCGTGTGAGGAACTGCCCGGTGCTGTCCCGCGCCTGCACCAGCAGAGGGTTAGGCGATTCGTCGCCGACTTCCGATGCCAGTGGCTGGCTGTTGGTCAACTCGATCTCGGCGTAGTTTTTTTCCAGCGAGACCAGGTTGAGGGTGATGTTGCCTTCGGTGCGCTTGTGGCCCACGTCCTTTTTCGACAGATCAAAGGTCAGCACCTTGCCCGGCGCGACCACTTCAACTGTGCCCTTGAGGCTGACAGGCTGTGGCTGGCTCTTGTTTTCCGTCTCGATGCCCTCGATGAACGGGTAGGTCACCGTCAGGTCATCGGGGTTGGTCAGGTTGGAACTGCTGGGGCTCAGTTGGATGCCCGGATCGGTTTCCGACCATTCCGGCTGGAAGGGGATCACCTTGTTGTTGCTCAGGGTCACCGATTGCCATTCCAGCCCATGGGGGAAGGGGAATTGGTCTGGGACGTTGAAGTTAAAGGGGAAGACCGGCTGTAAATCCGTCAGATAGTCGGAATGGGAGGTCTTGCGCAGCACGAACAGGCCATTGATGTAGGTGTCCACCAGCGCCTGGGGCGTGGGGTAGTGCTTGAGCAGGGTCAGGGTGTCGTCGCCGTATTCGGTTTCGATGGGCTTGGTGGCGAGCTTGACCCGCGCCCGCTCCAGCAACAGCAGCGACCCTCCCAGGTCAGCGACGGCGTCGCGCAGCTTGGGGTCCTGGATGCTGTCGAGGGATTGTTCGAACTTGGCGGTTTTCTCTTCGAGGGTGGTTTGCTTCTGCTCGTCGCTGGGGGAGCAGCCGCCAGCCAGCAGCAATGCCGCGCACAGGCCGATACCGGCCAAAGGGGATCGCACATCCATCATCTGGGTTTTTCCTGTCCGACGTCATCGAGCGGAGTCGTTATTGAGCTCGACACTAGCAGAAAAATTCTCTTACAGATGCCGCACAGGTCAGTTTTCTCGTGGTTACAGGTGTCTTGTAGCGGCTGGTATACTCGCCGCCATTTCTAGCCTAGCTGTGTGAGATCCAATGGAACGCTTTATCGAAAATGCTATGTACGCCTCGCGCTGGCTGCTGGCGCCTATTTATTTCGGCTTGTCCCTGGGGTTGCTGGCGCTGGCGCTGAAATTCTTCCAGGAAGTGATTCACCTGCTGCCGAGCGTGTTCTCGATGGCCGAGTCCGAGCTGATCCTGGTGCTGCTGTCGTTGATCGACATGGCACTGGTCGGTGGCTTGCTGGTGATGGTGATGATTTCCGGCTACGAGAACTTTGTCTCGCAGCTGGATATCGATGAAAACAAGGAAAAGCTCAACTGGCTGGGCACCATGGATTCTTCGTCGCTGAAGATGAAAGTGGCGGCCTCCATCGTGGCGATTTCCTCCATCCACTTGCTGCGCATCTTCATGGACGCCAAGAACGTCGATCCGCAGCACTTGATGTGGTACGTGATCATCCACATGACGTTTGTGATCTCGGCGTTTGCCATGGGTTACCTGGACAAGGTCACCAAGCACTGATGCCCTGCGCTGGCCTTACTGCTCCACGAAGTAGTAAGGCTGGCGATTGATCGACATTTGCTTGATCACCTTCACCGGGGTCGCCAGGTCATCGGTATGGTCCAGCAGCGCAACGTTGCCGGGCTTGGCGCCGAGGTAACTGTGCAACTCGGCCTCGGTTTGCAGAATCGGTAAATAGGCCTGCAGGTAAAACACGCTGGCCCCGGCGATGCGCTCGTTGGGCCGGTACAGCACCACCTCCCTGCCTTCATCTTTCAACGCCTGAACCTGGCTGATCACCGGTACGAATGACTGGCGCACATCCGCTTTGGGCGCGAACCAGAAGGCGGCGATCAGGTAGCACCCCACGGCCAGGGTGAACACGCTGCCCACTACCGTTCTGTGATGCTTATGCAGCGCGGGTTTGTGGGTTTTCAGCCAGTCCAGCAGCACCCGCGCATATTCCGCTGCCAAGACGGCGGCGGCTGGCGCGAGTGCCATCAGGTAAACGGTGCGTTTGCTCGACGCCAGGGTCAGCAGGGTGAACTGTGCCACCAGCCAGACGCTGAAGAACAGGTGGTAGCGGTTGCGCACCAGGCTTTTGCGGAAGTGCCACAGGCCCAGGTACACCAGGATATTCCAAGGCAGGAACGCTTCGGGCAGCTTGGCGATGTAGTAGTAGAACGGCTCGTAATGCCCGGCCTCGACAAACGAGCCGCTGAACCGGCCGACGCTGTTGGTCAGCAACACTTCGGCCACCGCCTGCATGCCGCCACGCTGGAACAGGAACCCCAGCCAGATCATCAGCGGCACCAGCGCCAGCAAGGTAAACAGCGCTGGCTTGAGCCAGTTGCCAATCTGCAGGCGTTTGTCCATCAGGCTGGTGCTGGCCAGGTACGCGAAAATCACAATGCCCGGCATGGCCAGGCCCAGCATGCCTTTGCTGAGGGTGGCGATCACCATCCCGGCGGTAAACAGTGCCCAGGCGCCTGTGCTGGGGCCCTGGCGATCAGGCCGCACGGCCTGGTAGAACGCCAGCAGCGCGGTGGTCACGCCGAGGGTGAGCAGCGAATCCTCACCGACGCCGCGCGCATTGCTCCAATAGCTGGCCATGGTCGCCAGGATCAACGCGGCGCTGAACGCCAGCGTCTGCGGTCGTCCGAACCGGCGCAGCATCGTGTAAAGCAGCATCACGCTGAACAACCCGGCAAACGCCGAGGCCAGGCGTACCGCCCAAGTGGTGCCGCCGAACAGGCGAATGGCCCCGGCGTCTATCCACAGGCTCAGGGGCGGTTTTTCCAGGAAGGGCTCGCGAAACAACTGGGGCACTACCCAGTTATTGTCCAGGTGCATGGCCATGGCGATCCCGGCGACACGGGCTTCGGTAGAGCCTTGCAGCTCATGGTTGCCCAAGGCAAAGAAGAACAACAGACCAGCAAGCAGGAGCAGCAGGGGAGCAGGGCGCGTCATGGAGTGTGGCTACCAGGGCAGGAGGACCGTCCGGGGGAACGGTCATTGCAATGGGCTAGTATCCGTGGGCGTTTCTGAATATTTCGTGAACGAGTGTTGGTTTTTTGTAAGGTGGGTCAGGGAGCCATCAAGCTAGGCAATGCGGCTTGACCTTGCGGGCTCAGCACGGGCTGCAGTTGCTCCCAAGTGAAGCTCAGCTCGTTATCGCAGCCATCGCCCTGAGCGGGTGTCGACAGTTGCAGCCCTTGGGTGTTGAAGCTCAAGTCGAACGAGGAATAGCTGGTCACGGCCGGGCATCCTTCGTCCGTGGTGGTCTGCTTGGCCAACCAGGTGCTGAAAGCGGCCGGCAGTTTGACCTGGCCCGAGTAGGGCGTGTCCCATTGCTCATGGCCGCCCAACCACGTCCAGGGGTCGACCTTTTCACCGGTTTGCAGGTTCCAACTGTGCAGGCCCCAACTGATTCCGCCGCGCCCGTACCCCGCCGACCAGCGATAGAAACGCACGGTGATCCACTGTGATGACCAGTAGAACGGTTCCACCGTGATCTCGCTGGTCGCGGTGCTGCCGCCCTGGTCCAATGAGTTGCGCCGTTCTCTATAAAAATCGGTCTGGCCGTCTGGATTGATGGCCATGCGTGCGAGATCCCGGTTGATCTTATCGATGGCTTCCCCGTCGCCCTCGAGTTTCAGGATGACCTGCCCGCCTTGGGTCTTCACCTGATAGGCGTGTTCGGCGAACGTCTTCTTCTCGACCTTCACCGCAGGCGGCGTCGCCTCCAGCGGGTTGTTGTAGGTGTCGCTGGCGCAACTGTCCGTGTCCGCGCGTTTTAGCATCAGCACCAGGCTTTTGCCGCCCAAGGCTTTGCTCCAGGTGCCGGTCAACGTATCGCCCTGCGGGTCGTCCAACTGCCAGAAACCGGTTTGGCCCTCTTCCACCCAGGGCTCGCTGGCGTTGGCTTGGGTCAGTTGAATGGGCGTAAGAATCCGTTGGTAGTAATAACTGCCATTGGCGCCGTGGGCACCGTTGAAACAGACGGTGATCGCGGATTTGCCCAAGGTGCCCGTCCAGACACCGGCCAGTTCGGCGGCGGTTGCGAGCAGAGGGGCGCAGGCGAGGGTGAGAGCGGCGAGTGGCTTGAACACGGGTATCGGACTTCCGGTTGTCTGATAGAGAGGGTCAGGGTAATGGGAAGTGCGGAGGGATTCCAGACAGGGACTGTTTTGCGCTGAAGGCTTTACATCTTTATCTGGTCAAATTTACCCGGCGCAGAAAAACGCCACGGCACGCTGAACGCGGCGCCTCCCCTTATCAACGCTGATTGCTTCATGATTGCCGGCCACCAGCGAACAAGATTGTGAGCTTTATTCCAGTAGGTCTCGCTGCTCCAATGTTTCGCTAGGCAAAAAATGGGCAGCCCGCAGTCTCGGAATGCCTGCTTTTCAGCATGCCCTTTGGTAAATCGATCTTGAGAGATAACAACCCAGTCGCCTTCATCGCGAAGCACTGATATCCAGGAAATGTCACTCGCACTCTGAGGGAATTTATCCTTGAGTGGGACTACGCCATGCTCATGGACGTGTGAAAGCTCATTCAAGGCTCGCGCTAGCGCAGGTGGCAGGTTGTGGTCCAGAAGGAAGTTCAAGCCGCATGCCTTTGTTCGAAGTCGATAGCGGCCTTTACAGCAGATGTGGGGATCTCATAGAGCAGGGCAACACGTTTCGTATCCTGTTCTTCCGCCTCATAAGCACTGAACAGTGCGGCAGTGTCGATACCGGTCCCCGTCAGTACTGGTTTCCCGAAATTTCTGGCGGGGTCCAGGACGATTGCCTTGCTGCGTTTTATCGGATACCAGCGCTGGGCAGAGCCCTTGCCGGTGTAGTCGATCCCTTCGTACAACGATGGGCTGATCACCTGCTTGAACGCGTACTGTTTTTTGATCAGGTCCAGCAGTGTCTCGTCGCCTGTTTCATCCAGAACAGTGGCGAAAATGTTGCGGCCGTCTGTTTGGAAGCGTTTGCAGGTAAATGGATAGGATTGGCCAAACAGTTCAGAGGCTTGCCGAGAGGCGCAGCGAATGGCTTGCAAGCTCACTCCATGCTGACGAAATGCGTGCACGAAGCGGATTTCGAGCAGGTCGTGGAAACTCAGTATGCAATCGTTCACATCCCTGAGTTCCGACTGCCAGAGGCCTGGATGATGAATGCCATTGGCACGATAGCCAAACAACCATCTACGAATATCTGAGGCAGGAATGCCGGTGTAGAGGGACGCTTCACTGGGCGTATAGAGACCAACGCCCACCAGGGGGCTGGGCGAAATGATGCTTTGCATGAACGGCCTCCTTGTCGTGGGTTGGCGTGCTGGAGTGTGCGTGCTCAAGTGATCGCGTTCAATCATCGGCAGACGAGCAGTCGTTTGAAGCGTATTCGAGCAATTCAATCCGCGCCAGTTCATCCCAGTCGCGCCAACGTGCAGGACTTTTCCGGCGGCTTACGTCGGCGCAAGTAGTCTGTGTCGATAATCCGTGACAGCTAAACACCTTCTTAAAGCAGGGAAGAAACTCCTAACCCGTCTCTAATGAGAAGTATTATCATATGTGACTTTCCTTAGCCGTCCCCTGGATATCGCACCGATGGCCTCATCTTCTTCTGCCCATCAGGTCGTGGGCGAACTCTACGCCCAACATCACAGCTGGGTGGTGCAGTTGCTGCGGCGCAAGTTGGGCGGGCAGGAACAGGCCCTGGATCTGGCGCAGGATACCTTCGTACGTATCTTGAGCAGTGGCACTGCGCCGGTTTTCCGCGAGCCGCGTGCCTACCTCACGACCGTCGCCAGCCGTTTATGCGGGCAGTATTTCCGTCGCCAGGCGCTGGAACGTGCCTATGAGCAGTCGCTGACAATCCTCGAACCCGAACACATGCCATCGCCGGAAACCCGATTGCTGGTACTCGAAGCGCTGGATGCCGTAGGCCAGGTGCTGGACGGGCTGGGCAGCAAGGTGCGCGAGATTTTCCTGCTCTCGCAGCTCGATGGCCTGACTTATCCACAGATCGCCGAGCGGATGGACCTCAGCGTGAATGTGGTGCAAAAGGCCATGCTCAAAGCCTATCGCCACTGCTACCTGGCGGTGTACGCGGCATGAATCGCTTCAAGTCCGCCAACGATCAACCCTTGGACGAGCAGGTGCTGGACCAGGCCCTGAACTGGATGGTCGCCCTGCAATCCGGTACCAGCGGCGCCGCCGAGCAGCACGCCTGCCAACAATGGCGCAACGAGCATCCGCAGCATGAGTTGGCCTGGCAGCGCTTGGCCGGGCTGAGCCGCGACATGCGCCTCAATACCCACGCGCTGCCGGCGCCAACGGCCCGGCAGTTGCTGCACGCACGGGGTGTTCCATCGCGGCGCACCCTGCTCAAGGGTTTCGCCGGTCTTGGCGTGGCGACTGCCCTTGGCCTGAGTGTGCGTGAGCGCGTTTTGCTGCCGGAGCTGTTCAGCGATTACCACACCGCCACCGGCGAACGACAGCGCCTGAGCCTGGCCCATGCTGGCGAATTGCAGTTGGATACCCGCACCGCTATGGATGTTCGGGGCGCCCGGTTGACCCTGAACCTCGGTCGGTTGTTGTTGACCACCGGCACCCGCGCCGACACCGCGATCCAGACGGCCAATGGCTGGGTACGGCCGTCGGCATCGTCGCGATTGGTCCTCAGCCACGATCTGCCACGTCAACCGGGCACGCTCGTGCAGATGCTTTCAGGCAGCGCCTCTGTCGAACCCTTGCACGGCGTCAGCACCCGGCTCGGCGCGGGCGAGCAAATGAGCTTCAACCGTCTTCAGAGTGGGCCGTCGACAGCCCTGTCATCTACTGCCGACGCCTGGACTAAAGGTCTGTTGATCGCCGAACGCACGCCGTTGGTCGAGGTGCTTGAGCAGCTTGATCGCTACCGTCGCGGCGTGCTGCGCTGCGATCCCGCAGTGGCGGGCTTGCAGGTATCCGGTTCGTTCTCGCTGGATCAGCCCGAGGCCAGCCTGGACCTGCTGGCCAAGGTGTTGCCCGTGCGTGTGCAACGGGTGTTTGGCTACCTGGCCACTGTCGTGCCGGCCTGACCTGAAATTATTTTTGCATCGCGTGGCAGGTTTTTCCGTCTCGAGCATCAAGACAGGTAAGACGCAGAAAAAAGCGTCCACCCAACCCTTTCACGACAGGACAGTCTTTATGCTCAGCCGCGTCAGCGCTTTGCGCACCGTTATCCTCGGTTTATCGGTGGCAACCGCCAGTCACAGTGTCATGGCCACCACGGCGGCGCCCGCCCAGGAACAATCCCAGCCTCAGGCGTATGATGTTTCGCCCGGCAGTCTTGACCGTGTGTTGGGTGCGTTTGGGCAGCAAGCGGGTGTGATGATCGGTATCGATTCCGCGCTGGCTGCCGGCATTCAGAGCAAGGGTTTGAAGGGCAGTTTCTCTGTGGATGAAGGCCTTGAGCGCCTGCTGGGTCCGGCGAATTTACAGGCAGAGCGTGAGCCGGGCGGCTATCGCGTGGTGGCCAAACCGGTCTCCCAGGATGGCAAGGTGGAATTGCAAACCACCCAAGTCAGCGCCAACCAACTGGGCACTGTCACCGAGGGCACGGGCTCGTACACCCCTGGCACCATTGCCACGGCCACGCGCCTGGTGCTGACGCCACGAGAAACCCCGCAATCAATCTCGGTGGTGACCCGTCAGGTCATGGATGACTTCGGCCTCAAGTCGATTGACGACGTGATGCGCCACACGCCGGGCATCACCGTGTCGACCTATGACACCGAGCGCACCAACTATTACTCGCGCGGTTTCTCCATCGAGAACTTCCAGTACGACGGCATACCTACCCTGCGTGATGCCCAATACTCGGCAGGCCAGACCATGACAGACATGGCGATCTACGACCGCGTTGAAGTGCTGAAAGGTGCCACCGGTTTACTCACCGGTGCCGGCGGCCCTGGCGGCACCATTAACTTGATCCGCAAGAAGCCGACCTCCGAGTTCAAAAGCAGCATCGAACTGGGTGCGGGCTCCTGGGATAACTACCGTTCCCAGGTCGACGTCAGCGGCCCCCTGACCGACACCGGAAACGTGCGTGGTCGCGCCGTGGCGGCGTATCAGGACAAAAAGTCGTTCCTTGATCATTACTCGCGCAAGACCAGCGTGCTCTACGGCATTCTCGAAGTCGACCTGACCCCGGACACCCTGCTGACCCTGGGCGCCGACTACCAGGACAGCGACCCCAAAGGTTCCAGCTGGACTGGCACCCGTACCATCTTCGACGCCACCGGCAACAAACTCGACTTGCCGCGCTCGTTCAACAACGGGCCAAAATGGGGCTCATGGCAACAATACAGCCACACTGTCTTCGCCACCCTGGAACACAGCTTCGACAACGGCTGGGTCACCAAAGGCCAGTACAACCATCAGGTCAACGGCTATGACGCGCCACTGGGCTACATCTCCCAGGATTCCGCGACAGCCAGTTCGATCTATGCGGCCAAATACACCGGCGACACCACCAGCGACAGCCTGGATGTTTACGCGTCGGGGCCGTTTGAGCTGTTCGGACGCGAGCATGAACTGGTGATCGGGCAGTCCGTTTCCAGCTCAAGGTGGAAGGGCAAGGACTACCGTAATCCCGTCTACTTCGACAATTCCTATGATTTCTACAACTGGCACGGTGAGGCTATCGAGCCTGAGTGGGGTAAGGCATCCCGCTTCAGTGATGAAATCACCCGCCAGACCGGCACCTATGTCACCGGGCGCTTCAGCCTGACCGATGCGCTGCACCTGTTGCTGGGCACGCGGGTTGCCAACTATCAAGTCACCGGCACCAGCGACACCGAAGAAAGCGGCAAAGTAGTGCCGTACGCCGGCCTGACGTACGACCTCAACGAAAACTTCACCGCATACGCCAGCTACACCGAAATCTTCAAGCCGCAGACCCAGTACCGCGATCGAACTAACACCATGCTTCAACCCGACGAGGGCAAAAACTACGAGATAGGCCTCAAGGGCGAATTCTTCGATGGCCGCCTGAATGCCAGCCTCGCCTACTTTGAGGTGCACGAGACCAATCGCCCCATCGCCGATACCGCCTGGAACTCGCAGCCGGCCGTCGATTACGCGTACATGGGCACCGAGAGCAAAACCAAAGGCTACGAAGCCGAAATCTCCGGCGAACTGGCACCAGGCTGGCAGTTGCAGGCCGGGTACACCCACAAGATCGCTCGCGATGCCGATGGCAAGAAAGTGGCGACCTGGGAGCCCGAGGATCAGGTCACCCTATACACCAGCTACAAACTCCAAGGCAGCCTGGACAAACTCACCCTCGGTGGTGGCACACGCTGGCAGAGCGCGGGCTGGCAAACCGTGCGCAACTGGGGCTATCCCGGTGGCGGCCGTTCGGAAAAATTCACCCAGGACCCGTACTGGCTGGTGGACGTGATGGCGCGTTATCAACTGACCCAGAACCTGTCGGCCACGCTTAACGTCAACAACGTGTTCGACAAGAAGTACTTCACCAATATCGGCTTCTATGACTCGGCGTATTACGGTGACCCACGCAATGTGATGGTCACGACGCGTTGGGATTTCTGAGGCAGATGACAGCAAAAGGCCGAGTTTCCTCGGCCTTTTTTGTTACTGGATTGTTTGGGGGGCTTGTGTGAGGACCAGCACCCGTTCCACCAACAGTTCGCCCAGCACTATCAACTGTTGGCTGGCCAGTAGCTTATGACGGCTGGCACCTTCGAGTTCGAAGGCGAGGTCGGTGGTCATGGCGTTGAGTGACGCGAGGGTTTCGCTGGCTTGGATCAGCAGGGTTTCGGGGGAGATGTCTGGGGCGAGGGTGAAGAGGGGTGCCGAGGGTGGATTGGGGGTGATCTTTTTCATGGCTGAAACTCCTTGATTGATGGAGTCGCCAGACATCGCTGCTAAACGAAAAGGGTGGCGACTGTACGCGGGTTAGCAGACCAGGAATCAAGGAACCCGGCGCACCCGAAAGTGCCCCACGCACAGCCGCCATAATACGAACCAGCGGATGCTGAAAGCATAGCTAGAACCGAATGGTGGATTTGCAAGCCTTGATAGTAAACGAGCTGCTAAACCCGGTCGCTGATTTTGCAGCGACTGGAGGAGGCTATCTGCGTGGTGGGCGTTGCACCAGTTCATCAATGGCGCGATATCTTGAAGGAAAATTCCGAGGGTTCATTCTGTCGAGCTTTCCAAACCCCAGAAACAACAAAACCCGCACTAGGCGGGTTCTGTCGATGCTTCGAATTGGTGGGCCGGGGGCATTTGAATTGAAATCCTAACCGATTGTAATTTCGATTTTTTTTGGCTAGAAATTTCTTCGGGGAACACCAAAGGGAATACCGTTTACTTAGCGCTGCTTGCTTGGCCCAGTAAGGTGAGGTTCTGCAAGCCTCTGTGCAGCATTTTTTGATGCTAGCGGTCGCGACGTCGAACCCGCTTTTGCAGCGCATAAGCAGTGCTAGGAAGGACCGACTCGTCCTCAGATTCGTTATTCTCAACCTGCGGCACGGGCCACTGGGGCTATCTGTAGGTCAGAGACAACTTAATGGCAGTAATCGTTATCAGCCGCGGCCTAATACAACTATTGATAATGGGAATCATTAATTCCTGAGCAAAGTCAAAAGCTTGTGTTCCTAGAGGTTACGTAACAAAATTGGTTCCGAAACTAGCGCAGGCACAATGGAGCTGCAAGGCGCGTTGAGCGCGCGATCCTACCTGTCACAGCTCTCATCATGTTTAGGGAAAAATATGCTCAATGAGGTTTTGTGGAAAACAGTTTACAGGACAGGTGACGATGATTTGCTCAAAGATTTCTATCTCCCTGCACTGAGTCACGCCAAGAACTATGACAGAGCTGTAGGATATTTTTCTTCAGAACTACTTGCCTCTGCGGCCCAGGGCTTGAGTAATTTGGTCAAGTCCGACGGTAAGATGCGATTGATCATAGGGCACCCACTTGATGAGGAAGAATATCAAGCAGTAGTGCAGGGGCAGAAGAATTCTTGGTTAACTGGGCAATTGAAAGACCAGCTTATAGAATTCATGTCTGCGCCCCAGTCTACTTTGAGCAATTACAGGTTAAGGTTACTTTCCTGGCTAGTTGCCGGTGGACGCCTAGAGTTAAAGTTTGCCTGCAGGCGTCGTGGTATGTATCACGAAAAGATTGGGGTTGTCACTGACTCACTAGGCAACAAGTTAGTGTTTCAAGGTTCTGCGAATGAGACTGGATTTGCAATGGATGCCAATTTTAATGCCGAGTCTATTTCGGTATACCCTAGTTGGACTGATGCTTACCCAACTTACGGCAAAATTTATGAAGATGCTTTTGAGTCTTTATGGAATGGTAAACAAAGGGATACGGTTACTTTAGAAATGCCGTCTTCGTTCTACGAAGAAATTGCAAAACAAGTAGCCACAAATCCAGCTTTGAATTTTGAGATTGAATCCGAGATTTTTGAACAAGCGCAACTCGCTAGCGGAATACATTCTAACGAAAATGGGCCGGCGGTTCCATCTGTTCTCGGAAACGAACGGTTTGCAATTAAGCCGCATCAACGACGAGCATTGGAGGCTTGGGAGCGAAATAGTTTCACAGGGATTATGAAGCTTGCAACTGGGTCCGGAAAGACGATTACTGCTATATACGGTGCAGTAAGGATATTTGAATCCACAGGGCAGCTTTGTTTAATTATTGCGGTGCCTTACATAGATTTGGCGAGGCAGTGGGTTGCGGTACTTCGCCTGTTCAACATTTTTCCTATCCAGTGTTATGAATCGAAAGCAAAATGGTCTCATAAATTAACTGAGCAAGTGGCCTTCTACAAAACCGGACAGTCATCATTTCTTCCTATCGTCGTGGTAAATAAGACCTTATCTTCGGATTCATTTCAGTCAATCATCAAAACTGTTCCTCCGGAGCGTATGTTGATGATAGGCGATGAGTGCCATAGGCACGGAGCGACGAACGCCTTTGCAGCGTTGCCTAACGCGGCAATGCGTTTAGGCCTTTCCGCGACACCTTTTAATGACGATGATGATGAGTTCGATACACCTTTCCCCAATGTGGCAAAGGATAGGCTACTTAATTACTATGGGGAAATTGTTAGTGAATACGAGCTCTCCGATGCTATCCATGATGGGGTTTTGACGCAGTATAATTATCATGTTTATCCCGTGGCTCTGACGGAAGAAGAACAAATTGAATATGAAGAGTTGAGCAAAAAAATCTCTGGCCTGATCGGTTCAGCAAAAGATGGAGCAAGCGATTCTCTAACGATACTCTGCGGGCAAAGATCTCGACTGCTTGGAGAAGCAGAGAATAAATTTCTGATGCTTCGGTCTTTGTTGAAAGCGGATGGGGGGGTAAGCAAAGGACACTGCCTATTTTATTGTCCTGAAGGTTCAGCCGAGACAGCTAGTGGTATTTCAAGGAATGTCGACAGGGTCTGTTCTGTATTGAATGAGTTTGGATGGAGAACATCACAGTTTACGAGCAGTGAATCAAAGACCCAGAGAGATAACATAATGAGTGGTTTTCTCAGAAAGGATATTGATGGTCTTGTCGCGATGAAGGTTTTAGACGAGGGTATAGACCTACCTGCGTGCAAAACCGCATTTATTTTAGCGAGCACTAGAAACCCCCGGCAATATGTGCAGCGGCGGGGCCGAATTCTCCGCAGATACCCGGGAAAGCTTATGGCAGAAATTCACGACTTTGTGATTTGTCCTGCAGCAGGTTACGAAGACACTAATGCGAGTCTTAGCTTGAGACGAGCGGAGCTCGAAAGGGTTAGAGATTTTCAACTTATGTCTTTTAATCGGACAGAAGTGTCAAGGTCTTTGAGCGATATGGGGTATGAATAATGGATGATTTACGGAAAGACTTCACAGCGGCGCTGGAGGAGATGGAGCGTGAAAAAGACTCGTCTGAAAATAAAGCGATACGAGATATCATAGCGGTTGTTAGGAATTTCTATTACAACAAGGGTAGCGCTCCTCAGCGGGTGAAAGATATTCGCGCAATTATCGCAAAGTCTGCAGAGGATTGATTGATGAAGTTGCTTTCTATTGAGATCTCAAATTTTCGACAGTTCTACGGAACGCAAGTGGTAAATTTTTCCACAGATGAACAGAAGAATGTGACTCTAATTCATGCAGAGAACGGCGTTGGAAAAACGGCATTTCTGAACGCAATACTCTGGTGTTTGTTTGAACAGTTGACCCCTAATTTTAAACATCCTACTGAACTTCTAAATAATGTAAAAAAAGAGGAGGGTGATGGCGGTTATTATGTCCGGATCAGCTTTGTTCACATGGGGAGGAAGTACTTAGTTCAGCGTAGGTACTCAACATTAAATGGTCCAAGCTTTTCGGTTCATGAAGAGCTAGCTACTGGCAACCACAGTGCCGTAAACAATCCAGCTTTTTTTATAAATAGTGTTGTGCCAAAAGATATGGCAGGATACTTTTTCTTTCAGGGCGAAGGCGCGGGTGCGTTTGCTGATAACCGAAAAGGAAGTGTGCGCGATGCTATTAGGGATATACTAGGGTTTTCCGTCGCAGAAATAGCGGTAAAGGATATACTTAATATAAAGAGCGAGTTTAGGAAGGAATTAATCTCGGTTGATCAAACCAGTGAAGTAGGTAAGCTACAGAGTCAGCTAGGAAATCTAGAGCAAACATTAGCTCGGGCGTCAGAAGAGCTAATGCATTTCAAAAATGAGAAAATTGATCTAGAACGCGATAAGGAGATAGTTGATCAGGAGTATCGAGATAGCAATATTGAAGTGGTCCGGGCAAAGCAGAAACAAAGAGACTCGAAAGAAAGTGAACTGTTGCGCATAGAGCAGCAGATGAAGCAAGTCCACATTCGTCGCGCTAACTTAATCACTAAGTACGCCGTAAGTATTTTTGGTAAGAAAGTAGCAGATCAAGGGATCGAGTTCATCGACGAGAAGGCTCTGAAAGGAACGGTTCCTGCGCCATTTAATGAGCAGCTCGTAAGAGATATTATTGAGCAAGCTCGATGTATATGCGGTGCTGAAGTAAAAGAAGGAACTGGGTCTTACGCTAATATCCTGAAGATGGTAGAGAAAGCAGCAGATCCGATTCTCCTTAATAGAGTTCAGCGTGCACGTGGACAGTTGACAAGTATTAGAAAGGAACTTCGGGACGCTTCGGATGTATTCACTGAAAGTCGAAGTGAGCTTGCGAATGTTATTCAGGCAAGAGACACAGTGTCGCGCGATCTTGCTGAACTGTCCGGAGATTTGAAGAGTATTACGTTTGATGATATTGCGGATAAAGAGAAACGAAGAACCCATTTAAAGAAAAGTATTGAGCAAGTTGATCGCAGCATCTGGGGGAAAGAGCGAGATATTCTCGAATATGCCAAGACTATAGAAGAACTAAAGGGTAAGATAAATAGGTTGGGTGCCCGGACCCCAGAAATTTCGCTATTGAATAAGCGGATTGCTTTTGCAGAGCTACTTGAGAATAAGTTGACGAAGCTTCTTGAGGATACAGAGAGCAGCTCTAGAAATGTATTAATGGCCAAAATCAATGATTTCTTGAGGAAGTATGTTCGTCAAGACTATATCGCTGCACTAAGTGAATCCTATGATATCGTTCTTTACGATAATAGAAGGAATAAAGTAGCGACCAGTGATGGTCAAGCTCTTCTACTCAGTCTAACCTTTATATCTGCTCTTATTTCGATTGCCAAGGATAGGCTATCCGCTAAAGGCGAGGTTCTTCAGCCCGGCGCTACCGCCCCATTTGTTATTGATGCACCATTCGGTGTTTTGGATAATGAATATAAATCCAATATCGCTAGAGAGTTGCCAGGCGCAGTTAGCCAAATAGTCTTCCTCTTGTCGTCATCTCACTGGGAGGGCGCCGTAGAGTCTGCTATCCGTAGTAGGGTAGGAGCTGAGTATAATATGGTGCTAGAGGTGTCTTCTGCTGTGAAACAAAGTATACGCGCGGGCATCGAGATCAATGGAAAGCTTCATGAAACGGTGCGGTATGACTCTATGAGAGATATGACACGTATTGAAGAGGTGTCTTTTCTATGATCGATACCAATAGCGTGCAGATAAAGCGTAACAGAAAGTATGAGGGTGTCGTTGAAAAGCTTTGTGTTCGAAAGAACCCACATACGCAAAAACCCTTATTTGGCTTCAACAAAGATCTGATGGTTTTTGCGGCTATGGTGGGTTACACCCACGACGTCACAGAGGATTTAGAGCCTGATGGCATTCAAATTGTTCTACATACCTATGCCACAGATGAAAAGGACGGATTTATTTACTTGCTCGCTCTACTAGAGACAAAAGATGCAATATGTTTGAAAGATGACAATATAGTAGAGTCTGTTAAGTACTTTGAAAGCTATTGTAATGGTGGGCTATCAGTTATAAAAGGTTGGCTAGATGATAATCCTGGGGATGCAGATGCACTTGACACATTGATTGATAAGGCATTTGAGCGAGTAAGTCTGGATAAAGGAAATCTTAGCTCTCGCGAATTGCCAAAGCCGGCTTGGTGACCGGCTTTTTAAAAGATGAGGAGGGTGTTACTTATGGCAAATCAGGCAGGCGCCGCCTCCCTCTTCCTCGAAATATAATTCATCTATATCAAGATTTTCACAATCAGTGGGCTTTAACGGATTCGGTCGACGCCGTGCTAGCTCCCTATTTTTACGGGTTTCGAATTCTGACTTTATCGCAATAATGCGCACTGGCTGTTCAAGCTCGCTGAGTGACTCTTTCTGCGTCCATGTGAAGGGAGAACCGTGCTCAAGTGCTGTCTTCTCATACGCTTTAGCTTTCTCGAACTCTTCCGGGTGATTCTCTTTCAATCGAACCCATTCAATCTTTTGTTGGAAGAAACAAAAAGTGCATCCACTACGTGAGCGCCAATCGTAATACTTTGGTAGGCCAAGTCCAGACCCGTCGAGTATCTCAAGCACCGTAGCTTTGTCAATTCCTTGCTCTCTGAAAGGTAGGTGCACGACCAATTTTTTGTGGTGAGTTACCATGCCCTCACGGTGCTCCTCGTCACTCCGTATTGCTACATAACTATGCACCGTCTCACCAGCCGAAAGCCAAGGCTTTATCCACTGCTTAAAAGGTTCTAGTTTAAGTTGCCGAGTGCACCAGCGAGTATTTGCAGATGGTAAGAAATTGTTGTACTGCCGGAGCCAAAAATCAAAATCTCGGTGTGGATTAAGGTATTCGATTGGGCGCCCCAAGAAGCCTTCAAGCTTGCCTAAATAGTCATAAACCTCAGGTAGCTCTTTACCTGTATCGGTAAAAAAATACCTGATGTCAATTTCCGGATGATTCAGCCTCATATAGATAGCTAGCGCGGCGCTGTCCTTGCCTCCTGACAGACCTAATACGTGATGATCAGCCATTGTTGATCTCCTCCAATTTCGCCTTGACAATTTTCGCCCCCACTTCTGCGAGAGCTGCTATCGCAATATTGCTATTAAAGTCTTTCGAAAGGGCCAGTATCTTCCTTACCAAATCATCCACTACGGGTGTGTCAGTGTCGGATATATCAACGGAGTCATGGATATCTCCCCCTTGCTTGGTGCTGAAAACAACGCCAATCATATGGCGATTTTTCCCTTTCCCATGCATTGGTACTAGGGTTTCTAGTTTCCTAAAATCCATTGACCATGTGCCCAACTGCACATTCGCCATATCGATGTCCCTATCGACCCAAGCAGCTGCCGGCTTGCTAACTGCTAGGCTGATAAAACCTTCAATACATCTATCCGAATTGTCGAACGTCTCAACGCGCGAGGTAAAAGCGTCTAGTCTGAAATCGCCACTGGTGCCCTTAACGGCAGACGCACGGGCTATTAGCCTTTGCTCGTCGCCATCGTTTTGGTCTATAGATAATAACAACGTGCTTCTTACACGATCTAGCATTTCAGAATAAGAGCTCCAAATCTCGGTCATTACAGCTTCAAAAGCAGTTGAGAGAGACGTCTCTTCATCAGTATTTAGAATGGTCGGCAAATCAGCATACAGCAGCTTGTGCGGATCATTGGCTCTTAGTAGAAGGGACCTCACCGCCTGAGCCTGCTTGGAGATGGATGTGGTTCGTTTTGCCCATCCCGGAAGTTCGCTTCCGAATCGCACCATTGCACGGGCAACGGAGAGAGGTTCAGCAGTTATGGGGCCAGACAATCTAGCACTCAATATAATTGCTAGCTCCTCAAGCGTTTTACTCTGGTCTCGGCTTGCAGAGATATATCTGAGCTTTATCGAGCTAGGTTCTAGAAGCCATTCGTCAATCACGGTTTCAGTAAGGTCAGGCGTGAATAGCCCAGACACATATAGTGCAAGCTCTGCTCTGTTTGCGAGAAAAAAAGCTAACGCTAGTAAGGGCATTACTCCACTTTTAACTCCATACGGAGGCTGGGCCCAGAACGAGTAGAGATCCGATAATAAAATACTTTTGCTTTTTTTGAAGACTTTGGCCTGCGTGGCATTCCACAAGTCTTGCATTGCGATACCCCTATTTCCCTTATCAGGAGGGGTAAACTGCCAGCCGCTAGGGTACGTATAGCGGTGGAGCCCGTTAGCATTGATTACGGTAAAGTAAAGACCGGCGTCTGCCGGAAAACCTTCATACGCCAAGTCCTGTTGCTGCTCGAATGATATCATTCGATACATTAGATCTTTTCGTGCCCTCACGGAATTGCTCGAAGGTGTATCGCGATTCACTAACTCGCTATGGATGATTGGCGACTGCGGGTACACCTCGTCGCAAATCTTGGAGGCTATTGCTGATAATGATCTGGTTTTGCCGCCTTTGATTGTTACGCCATTCCAAAACCAATCGGATGACTGAAATGCTTCAGATAGTTCATCTTCGAGGGCGCTTCGCAGTGAAGAAACTCTTGCGGCAAGCTCTCGTCTGGCGACAGCGTCTCCCTCAAGTTCAGAGCTGTTACTGCCTACTTGCTCCGCAGCCATAAGTTCCAAGCTAAGAGCAGTGATTCGACTAGAGTTTTCGGGTACGCCCAACACTATATTGTTTTTGTAATTGTCCTGGGAAGCTTTAGTCAATAAGCTCACGACAGATTCACTATCTGTAGACTCTGTAGTAAGGCACAGAATAAATTCGCCAAGCGAGTTCTTGCTCTGAGTGACCAATACTTGGTTAAGCGCAATATCTGACAGAAGTACTATGCGCCGATCTAACCAGTGCATTGCTCCTTTCTCTGCATAGAAACGCTTCGCCAATACTGGTTGTAAGTTGGCCAGCTTGATAACCTGCTTTACGATATCCGGGCTATTCTTGGCTTTTGCTCCAGAAATGGCTGCCTCTATGTCAAAGTCACTCCCGGCATATACTCCGAAGGCTCCAAGATGCTTTCTTTCGACTAAAATTCGCCAGCTGATTAAGTCGTTAAGAGAGATAATCACTTCGCGTTCGTCAGCAGCATTAATAGAGCTGACTATTATCGACTCTTCGGCAGCAAGTCCAGATCCGCTTCTAAACATTTCCAACAAGGCAACGGTCTTGGCAATGTCAACATGGATTTTTTTTCCCTTGCTTTCAGCCCGTTCTACTGCGTCAACTCCAGTCGCCCATTTATGTCCGTCGGGAGACGCTAAAATAGCAGGCTCTAGGTTGGCACGGAGATAGTCCCAATACATCGCAGGGGTATACAGCTCTCGTCGATTCACTGTCCCATGAAGATACTCTGTGAAGCCTAACGGTTCTCTAGATGACAGAAAACCAAACGTACTGCGTTCGTTCTGCCCAAATTTCCGCTTAGAAATAGGGCCCAGTATAGCGGCAGTTGCGGGATGTAAAGGCCAGCATTTGGAGAGACCTGTATCTATACTAGTGGCAGTACCAGGCCGTCGCTGTCGAATACTCGAGCCAACCAGGTGAGATAACACGGAAATGTCATCTTTTTCATAGCCTTCATATGTGCTAATCGCCTTGCCTATTAGCTCTACCATTTCATCGGTAGCAGTCACAAGGGGAATATCGACGTAACGGCCCTGGATTTTAGCCCACTCATCTCTAACTTCGCTGTTTAGCCGATTCGCATATGCCTCGAAAGATTGGTGGAGGATACCTACGATTACTAGTTTTCCGGAGGATCGGCTAGCTGCCTCTGCAAGCTCCTGGAATATATAGATATCATTTTCAGGCGATTGTGCAGTGGACTCTAGGAATTTACCCAACTCATCGATTATTAAAAGTACACCTTGTGCATGATTTTCCGCTTTTGCAGCAATCTTCGCCGCGAGCTCGCTAGCAGACAAACGCTTTTTGGTATTGGGGCCCAATATTTTCGCGACTAGAGTCTCGTGGATCCCCGTCCTACTGCCCACAATAGGTATAACTTCCCAGCCATCTTGCTCAGCTGCAAAACACTCTAAAATTGGAGAGCTTTTGGGAAGGTCGAGAATTTCTTTGGCTTTTGTCCTTAGTGAGGTTGTTTTTCCCACTAATGAGCAGAGCATTAATGCCAAGGAGGACTTTCCTCCTCCGTATGGGCCTGTCCAAGTAAAAGCACGTTGCTTGGTGTTTAATATTTGCTCTGCCATGTTTTCCAGCAGATAGCGAGCGGTTCGTTGGCAAACGTAGCCGGTGAGCGCGTCTTCTCTTCCAATGTCAGTATCCAAACGGACAGATCGCATAAACTGACGAGATATATATACTTCCTTGTCTAGTCTATTAGGTTTGGTAGCAGATTTAATAGACATAGGCTTTCCGTAGTGATTCTGACATTGAATTTTGTACTTCGTATAATGAATTGCCGCGCCTGACTACTTGTCTAATGCCAGCCTGTTCGGTCCACTGGATCTCGCCTAGAGTTATATCCTCTAACGACATCAATCGCTCTGCAACCGCATCTTCATCAAGTTTAAATACCCGACCTGGAGAGCCATATCCATGGGCGATCCTGTCAAATGCCATAACCGATGATGAATGTTGGCGCTGCCAGTAATCGAGCAATGCATAGATGAATATACCGTCAGGTAGTGACTTCTTTGCTCCTCGGCGAAACTCAAATGTGTTTTTATTATGTTGTTGTATTATTCCTAGTTCGCCGAGGAGCGGCTCGCTAATCTCTTCGGTAGAGTCACCACCAAGATGCGGAACATAGCTTCTGATGCAGCATTCAACATCTCGCTTGATTGTGGATGGCGATATGCTTTTAAATCCTTGCCCCGAAAACCGCTCAGAGATCTGCTGGAATATTGCAACGTTGATATTCTCTCGATCAAAAGTTTGAGAGGTTAAATGATTAAATAATAAATACCAAGTTGTGCTTTTTTCTATGGTGCTTGCTAAGATCCAATGAATAAGCCAGGCAGTCGCAGGCGACTCACTAAAAGGGTCAAGCCCCTCTGTCCCAAATAGGTCATGACCAAGTTTGGTTGGTAAGTGATATTGGCTATCATCAATGATTTTGCACGCGATAGCCCAATGCTTAATCGAGGCTACCATGTTCTTACCCACGCCAAAATTTACAATTCCGTCGTCACCGAACGGGGATTTCCCTGATTCGCTTGCGCGCACCGATGCGTTATAAGCTTTACTCAGCCAAAGCTGCCGAAGGGGAAACGTTTCGTGCCCTGAGAACTGCGGCTTGACTATGTTATTTTCGGTGTTCATCTGTTTTCCGTAGCCTGGATGAGGTCGCCAGGAGGAGTATACAGGCTGATCAGGAGGCCATGAAGGGCTTTGTTGATAGCTTGAAACTATCAATATATTAAGTGTAGTTGTCTTTTGCTATCATTTTGGCGTTCGTCTCCGCTTTGCTACGCGAGTTGTTCTTGGCCTTAGATGACCTACTACGCTACCAGGGGCCTGTCATGGGTAGAGGACAGCTAGGGGTGGCCCACTGCGTCTACTGTTCGCCTGTGATGGCTGTAGAGTGTAGTGGTCTAATGAAACCGGACACCCATTTAGGCGAGAATGCTCGCCAGATAGAGGTGTCTGATGACCAAACAACGTCGTTCCTTTTCCGCTGAATTCAAACGCGAGGCCGCAGGCCTCGTGCTCGATCAAGGCTATAGCCATATCGAAGCCAGCCGCTCGCTTGGGGTGGTCGAGTCCGCGTTGCGTCGCTGGGTTAACCAACTCCAGCAGGAGCGCAACGGCTTGACTCCGCAGAGCAAGGCGCTGACGCCAGAGCAACAGAAAATCCAGGAATTGGAAGCTCGAATCGCTCGCCTTGAGCGGGAGAAATCCATTTTAAAAAAGGCTACCGCGCTCTTGATGTCGGAAGAGCACGAGCGCACGCGCTGATTGATCAACTGAGCCCCCAAGAGCCGGTTGATTGGCTTTGCGCAGTCTTTGATGTCACTCGTTCGTGTTACTACGCCCACCGCCTCAGGCGCCGAACTCCGGACGTTGAGCGGCTTCGGTTGCGCAGTCGGGTCAACGAACTGTTTACGCAAAGTCGAAGTGCCGCCGGTAGCCGCAGCATCGTGTCGATGATGCAGGAAGACGGTGAGCAAATCGGGCGGTTCAAGGTGCGTGGCCTGATGCGGGAGCTGGAGTTGGTTAGCAAACAACCTGGATCACATGCCTACAAACAAGCGACGGTTGAGCGGCCTGACATTCCGAACATCTTGAATCGAGAGTTTGATGTGCCGGCGCCGAATCAAGTCTGGTGTGGCGACATCACCTACATCTGGGCTCAAGGGAAATGGCATTACTTGGCTGTCGTTCTGGATCTCTACGCACGCCGAATTGTGGGTTGGGCGCTGTCAAACAAGCCGGATGCGGATCTGGTCATCAAGGCGTTGGACATGGCTTACGAACAGCGTGGCAGGCCTCAAGGGCTGCTGTTTCACTCGGATCAGGGCTCGCAATATGGCAGTCGCCAGTTTCGCCAACGGCTCTGGCGTTACCGCATGCGCCAAAGCATGAGCCGTCGTGGAAACTGTTGGGATAATGCGCCGATGGAGCGTGTGTTTCGCAGCTTGAAAACTGAATGGATACCGACCGTGGGCTACATGACAGCTCAAGAAGCGCACCGCGACATCAGTCATTACCTGATGCATCGGTACAACTGGATTAGACCGCACCAATTCAATAACGGACTGGCCCCAGCTCAGGCCGAGAAAAAACTTAACGTCGTGTCCGGGATTAGTTGACCACTACAAGAGCCAGCGGATACAACCACGCCTGAGGTATCGATAATGTTGGGTCGACAGCCGGCAGGTGATCTGCTCGTAAGTTCTAGTTTCCGTCCCATCCGTCGCCATACTAATAGGACTGTCAGCCGGTAGTAATAACGGGTAGGGCATGAGTGATCCTTTAGATGTTGCACCAAGAACCATCGCACATGCTTGAGCTGCCACGTCCATGGGTTGTCTCGGTGCCATCGCTGTTGAATGGCCGCTTGCATGATTCGGGCTTGGCGTAGGTGGCGTTGCTGCGTGGCCGTCGAGCCAGTCAGGACGCCGCTCAGGAACAACGCCATATCGAAGAGCCTAGTCACGCTCTACCTCCAATGTAGGCCGACATCACATCGATCCGGTTATGCCCGAGTTCAACACTGATCTGTTGCCGCACCTGTTGATCCAAATCGCGGTCAGTGCGATAGCAGTGGCCACCATTGACCGGTGCGGCGTGGCCCGTGAGCTGTTCGTAACGCTCGCAGGCGTAGGCCGCGCGCAGTTCATGAAAGCCCTTCAGGCCGTGTTTATGCAGCGTTTCGCGGGCGGGGAGCACGGTCTGTTGCAGGAATGCGGCGTAGCTTTCGTCTCGGGCGAGCAAGTTGCGGCTACGGGGCGGCGAGGTATGACGAGCTAACTGCAGCGCCGCCTTCACTTGTTCATTGGCCACAATCCATCGCGGCGCTGATGCCCCTGAACGGCCGCCTTTGGTGCCGTCCTGGATGTTGATGCGGCCTAAGTGCTCGGCTTCGCGGTGCAAGCGTGGCAGGTCAGCCAGGATCGCTTCGCGCAGGCGCATGCCGGTTTCTCGGGCCAAACGGATAATCGCGGCCACCCGCTCGTGTTGCTGTTCGCCCAGCGCCTCGAGTACTCGCTGCACCTGTTGGCGGTCTTGGCCATCTGGCGCGCGGGTGCGTACGGTCGAGCGCTTCTGTCCCAACGCCTGGCTCGGGCTGGCGATCCTCACGTCCTGATCGCCGCGCAGTGCAGCGAGGGTGCGGTTGACGCTGCTCAGGCAGTTCTGCGCGGTAGCGATGCAGAGTTCGCCTTGCTGGATCTGCTGGCGCAGATACGCGGCGTAGTCCTGCAGCGTCTGTCGGTCGATCTGGCGCGCATCGTTGTAACCGGGGCCCTCCTCTGACCGACACCAACGTACGAACGCTTGCCAGCGATCACTATGGGCTTTGACCGTTGCGAAGTGGCCGTCGGCAAACAAATCCTTTAGCGCTTGTGGGCCGGCATAGCTCAGCTGGCGGCCATAGCCAAAGTTGCGACCATCACGCCGACTGATCAAGGTCATCGTCATCACCGTTTTCGTTTGTCTGTAGAAAGTGCAGCAAGGCTTTCCAGTGAGGGCTGAGCCTGTCCATCTGCCGCCAGTGGGTCGGGCGGATCAGGAGGGCGTTCTCGTGGTGTTGCAACAGTGCCCCTTCCTCACGCAATTGCTCGAGCAGCAGGGCAATGTTGGTAGGCTCCAGGGGTGGTGTGGCGACAGCGGCGACAGTGGCGACAACCCGCGTCGTTTCTGGCCTGGCGCGTGGCGACAGGGTGGCGACAGCGGTGGCGACACGCCGCGATTCTGGCTGTGGTCGATGTTGCGCCTGGTAGCGGCGCACCGCGTCATTGAGGCGGAACATGACGGACCTCGAAAGTTTTTCCGTCGCGACTGCTCAACCAGCGATGAGTGATCAGCACGACCAATAAAGAGGCGGTATGGTCAGCGCTCTTGCGGGCAAAGCGAGGGCCGTTGCGATTAACGTCGCGGATGGTGAAGTGGGTCCAGCCTTTCTGCATCAGCCAGCGCAGCAGCCGATCCGCTTCCTCGCGTCGGCTATTCACCGGCTCCTGTTCCGTCAGGCGCTGAATCTCGGCCAGGTAGTAATCCATCAGCGTGGAGGCGCGCTGGATGTATCCTTCGTCCAAGGCACTGGCCTCTTCAACCATGGCCAGCACTCCCGCGATACGCAATACATTCGCCGCGGCCTTGCTCGCGACAGGCTGGACGCCGGCTAGCTCGCCGAATTCGCCAGACTGGCACTCGATGGTGTCGTGAATATCAATCCAGGCACTACGGGCACGGGAAGTCAGCTCCAGCGTGGTGGGATTGAGTGAGCCATCCTTGTGGAGCGACCAGGGCTTTTGCAGCAGGGCGGTGATCCGCTGTTGGTAGCACTGGACTTTGGCATCTCGGGTCAGGTCGATCGCTTTGTAGAGCCGCTGGCCGGCAAGGCGCTCGGGCCAACTGATCAGGCAACGACCCAGGATGCCTTGGCCATTGATCACCGGGTCTTTGAGCAGCTGGTTGGCCAGGTAGGGTTGCAGCATCAGATGCAGGCTGAGGCGGCGGTCATAGGCGCGTAGGCTTTCTCCGGCCATGGAGCGCGCCCGGTCGATCGGGCTGCCATCCCACAGCGTCGACAAGGTGGTGATTGCCTTGAGCAAATTCTCTTTGCTCATGGTGCTGCTGCCCAAGAACTGGCCACCTTCATCATTGAACAAGCCCATGCTGGGCAAGCCATGGCACAGGCTTTTGACCAGGGCCTCAATGGTGGGCTCGGCAATGATCAGTCTCGGCGGGACTGGCTCGGACAGCTCACCGCCTTCCGCCTCCGAGTGTTTCTTTGAGGTTTTGGGTTTTGTCATGATGCTGCGGGCTGCGCGATAGGCTTTGAGCTTTGCCGCATACAGGGTCCACTGCTGTCGTTCCCAGTCGCGCGCCGCCTTCAGTGCCAGGTGATCCACGGCGCTTTTGCGATCACCCGAGGACGCCACCGTCAGTAGGTAGAGGGATAATGGATAGGTTCGGCCATCGAGTTGGACATTGGCATGAACCTGGCTCACCAGGGCAGTAGTAGCCAGCACCGATTGCGCCGCCATGGCGCAGGGTACGCCGATCACCTCGGCCAGTCGTTCAACCGCAGGGCCCAACAGTTCCCCGAGTGCTTCGACCGGGTAGGGCAGTGGCACCTGCTGGTATTCCAGCAACGGTTGTGGCGGCTCGAACGCTTCGCACAGTTGCATCGCCATTCTCCTAAGATTATCGACTTCCTCCTCACTCATCCCGCCACGGTTGTTGAGTGTTATCAGGGATCAAGGCCCCTGCGACCTGTGAGGTTTGTCCACTTACGCGGGACTGACGACTCCTTACGACCGAGAGCTTGGGCATCTCATGATCTGGCCTCCTGAACACCGATAGCGGTGGGCGGGTGGAGGCTGCGCTGGCTGACGAGACCGGTGCCGCGAGATCCTGAGTCCAGGTGAAGACAGTGAGGTGATGACTGGGGCATGCCTGACTGTCAGTCAGGTGCAGTCCATTCCCTGGGCTGCGGCACCAATCACCGGCATCGCTGTGGCGAGTGAGCATTCGGTGTTTGTCACGCCGATTGTCACGAGGGGGAAAATCCGCAAAGGCCCGTGCAAGCAGGGCTGCAGCAGTGGTAGGAGCGCCCGTCTCTTTAGGGGGCAAAGAGACGGGCAACAGGTTGGCGCAAGAAATGGCCAAGCGGATAAGTTGCTGCAGAGCAGCCAGGAGGGGGTATCAGTTGCCGCAGTGAGCATTCTGGGAGAAGTGGCATCCATCACATCGCTGTGACCGTGCGAGCCGCCGGACGCTAATCGCACTTGGGGGTGAACCACCACGATGTGGCGTAGCCTCAAAGGTTCTGGCTACTTGGGTGCTGTCGAGGACAGCGCTTGTACGGTTCTGGTTTAGCGCTCGTTCTGCTAGCGGTCAACAGTATTTTGGGGGCCGCTGTTGCGCCAATCGGTAGCGCTGGAAGACCTTGGAGGCCGGTGGTTTTCCGTGGCCGGGTGGTCGTTCGTCGGTTTTTAATGTGAGCCCATGCGAGTGGGAATGCGGAGCCTTCCCGCTCGCGTGGGCTTGGCCGAAAAAGCCCCAAAGAGAGAGGCTTGCAACGGTGACAGTCGCCACTTCTGTCGCCATGCTGCAGACCAGGTATTAGGCGGGTTGTCGCCGGCGTCGCCGCTGTCGCCAACAAAACTGCAACCCTGTTCCTCTACAACGAAACTTATGCGCTACCGCTCACCCCAGCGGGCGGGCGCCGATTCGCTATCAAGGGAAGCAATAGTTCTCATGGAAACCAAACTTAGATTTCTCGTTTACTAATACCAGCGTTCCATCGGCATACATGATTTGGGAAAGTACCGAGGGCTGAGGATGCCCGTAGGTATTTTCCGTCCCGTAGGAAATTACAGAATTCAAACCTTCCTTATGATTGAGGCCAGGATTGTAAAACCGAGGACCTTTTTTGGGGGCTGCACCGTGGTGTGGGACAAGAACGGTTTGAGTGAGGGGAAGCTCATTTTGGTAGTGAAGCTTGAAGTCGTCCCAGACTGTCGGTTCGCCCAACGGGGCATCACCTGTACCGATCCAGCCTGTCAGCGTGCCCCAGTCGTTGTAAAAATGGCGGATATGTCGGTATGGATAGGGGCGGTCGCCGTACAGATATCCGTACCGGAAACCTGTTTTGTCGAACTGAAAGTTAGGGCCCGAATAAATACCCAGCGATAAGAAATTACTTAGGTTTTTCCCCTCAGTTTCACCTATCCAACTGGGCTTGTGTTGTTCGATGGCGCTTCTGTACGCCGCGACGGCTAGATTGCGGTTGGAGCTTGGAGTCGTTGCCTTTTTTACTCCGCTTCCCTTCTTCGGGCGTCCCTTACGGTGTCTCACATTAAGCCAAGTGATGATGTCTCTCGAGCCATTCACTTTGTCCGTTAATGCAGTCACCGGAAATCCCACGCGGCCAAGTGTGTCGAGGATTAGCTCCCCTAACTCCTTGTCCATGCCGCGGTTCCAAAATCGGATCTTCCAATCGCAATTGCCTGATCCTGGGTGTGCTTTCGCCAACAGATCTTCTTCATCTGAGAGGACACGATCCAAGACTGCACCTTGGTTATCCGGTACTACGGTCACACGTTTTGGAGTTTCAGCCATCTCATTCGAGGCGCGAAAGAAGTCTTCGGGAGACAGAGAAGGGTCTTCAGGACTTTCAGGTTTTTCGGGGCGGGGGCGTCTAGGCCCTCTTTGTACCATTGTGATGGGGCTACCCCACAAAGTCCCTCCGCCTGTGGCGATGCTATGCAGTTGCTCCACGGTTCCGTCAGCTATCGATCCAGCTTGGCTGGCCAAGATAATCGCCAGTTCCTGAGGCCCAAGATACGGGAGAACGATTCTATCTACTTCGAATCGCGCTAAGAGGTCTTGGGCGCCATTCATATGATCCCAATCGAAGTGGGACAGGATTAGCATGTCGAGCACTGGCCTCGCGCTTCCCTCGCGAGGCTCAAGCCAGATGCGGCTGACGCTGTGTTTGAGCTCAGAGGTTTTTTGCCAATTCGCTAGCGCGCCGCAGTCGTAGATGTAATCAAAACGGTACTTGGTATTCGACGCTTCAAAAATCACCGAAGCAGAGTGAAATGAACCTTGGCCAACTCCGTGCTGGATGCGTGTGTGGTTAACCTGCATGGTGCTTATAATCCTTAAATACTGAAAAGATCGATATCCCTATTGTTTTTGGGACTGACCCTCAACCTTCCGAAGGTGAAAATTGAAACGAGCTACCGGCACCTAACCCCCAAAATTTTTTCAGATCTGACAGCCAGATTGGCGGTCGGTGACCGGCCGGGCACCGCCTCTTTCTGACATCTTCGCTTAAAGTGGTCGGAGGACGAAAGGAGTGTTGTCCAGCCGCCTACACTATCACTGCAGATGAGGCGTCATTTGTGGTTATCAGCACCATCCGATAAGGACTCAGTGTATCGGCACGACGTTGTGGTCCCTGGTTTGATTGATCGCAGATGCCGACAGGTTGCCAGTGGCCGCTTTCTGGATGTGCTCACTCCACCAAGCCATCATCGGACGCCTGCGTTCGATGTAGTCAGCTCGGTTGTAAGCGCTTCGGACTTCGTCTTTGTCGACATGCGCCAGCGCGACTTCGATCAGCTCCGGATCCCACCCATGCTCGTTCAGGATGGTGCTGGCCATGGAGCGCATGCCGTGGCTGACCAAGCGGTCCTGGAAGCCCATGCGTTTCAACGCCATGTTGGCGGTCTGGCTATTGGCGTGGGTGCGTGGGTCTCTGTCTGCCGGAAACACGTATTCCCGATGGCCGCTGTGGGACTTGAGCGTCTCCAGCAGTGCGAGTGCTTGATCGGTCAACGGGATGCTGTGCGGGCGGCGCTTCTTCATCCGCTCCGGCGGGATGGTCCAGATGCGTTTTTCGAAGTTGATGTCTGCCCATCGGGTGGTCGCCGCCTCGGCAGGACGAGTCATGGTGTGCAACTGCCATTCGATCAGGCAGCGAGTCGTGCGCTTGATGCTGGCGTTCGCGATTTCGATCATGAGCTCGGAAAGCTCATCGGGTCGTAGCGCGGCCATGTTCTCTTTCTTGGGCTTCTTGAAGACCGCCCGAATGCCACTGAGAGGGTTGGCGAAAATCAGCCCGGAGTTCACCCCGTAAGTCATGATCTCGTTGAGCCGTTGGCTCAACCGCTTCACTGTCTCGAGACTGCCTTTGGCTTCGATTGGGCGGAGGAGCTTGATGACCATCGGGGCGCTGACTTCCGAGAGGAGTGTCGATTTCATGCTCGGAAAAATATGCAACGTAAGTGAGCGCCAGATGTCCTCGGCATATGCCGGTGTGACGGAATCTTTCTTCAGTTCGAACCAGGCCGTGGCCACGTTCTCGAACGTGTGTTCTGTCTCCGCTCGTTTGGCTTGCGCCAGCTCGTTGCGTTGAGCTTTGGGGTCGATGCCTTGCGCCAACAGCTCTCGGGCCTCAACCGCTTTCTTTCTGGCTTGCGCAAGAGAAAGCTCGGGATAGGTGCCGAGTGCCATGTTGATTCGGTTCTTCGTTACTGGATGCCTGTAGTTGAAATTCCACTGCATCGAGCGATTGACCCTGACTCGCAGCTGAAGCCCGTCACCATCGGTGAGGACGTAGTCCTTGTCTTTGGGTTTGACAGTCTTGAGCTGACGGTCCGAGAGGCGGGCGGTTTGAGCGCACATGAGAAGTACTCCATGTCACCTTTTGGTATTCCCAAGATTAGCGCTGGGTAGCCGGGAATACCAATGGGAATACCAAACCGCCTGGAACTCAAAAAACCATTGTGAACCTCAGAAGCGCTGGAAACCCTTGATTTAACTGGGTTTCAGGCACAAAAAAAGACGTCCGTGGACGTCTTTATATGATGAAGTGGTGGAGCCGGGGGGATTTGAACCCCCGTCCGCCAGTACTCCGCTGTCGGTACTACATGCGTAGCCGTTTCTATTAAGTTAACCCTCAGCGACCCGAAGGGCAGGGTGCTTTGGGCGAGTTGTGTAAGTTTTAGCCGCTTCGTCCACAACGTACTGCACGGCGATTCTGTTCTATATGACAATCACTTTGGGTTTACAGACATCCCCTGGTGATTGCTGGACCCGAAGGTACCAGAAGCTCAGGGCTAAGGCTGCTTACGCAGCGAGAGCGAATTCCTGGCCGTAGTTTTCGTCATTGGCAACTATAAGAAGTTGCAACAGTGGATTTACGAGTTCTGTTACCAACTCGGCATGCACCTAAAGTTTCGCAACCGGCGTCGAATCCTAAACGGCCCCGTGCTTGTAACTCGTTGTTTCATAGTGAGTGACAAGCCTTTGCAGTGTACGCCAAACCGTCACGGAAGGCCAACCCGAAGGTTGGTCTTCCGTGACTGAGCAGTCTATTGGCCACCTTTTTCGCTGTTCTGCAGGTCTTGCAGCGCCTTCGAGGTGATCTCGATGCACTTTTTGTCATCGCCCGCGGCGTGGGCCGCTTTGGCTTGGGAGACGGCAGTGTCTATCTCGCCGCTTTTGCCACTGGTGTCAGTGGCGAGCAGCGCTTTGCCGTTGTTGATTTTGTCCAGATTGATTTTGCACAAATCCGGCTCGCCCGCAGCGAACACAGGGGAAGCCAGCATCGCAGCGGTAATGAACAAGCCAGCAAGAGCGGAACGCTTCATAGGGTATCTCCTTGCACAAAAGGGCTCGACGCTGCTGGCGTTCAACGGCTGCCAGCGACATCACTGATGAGCCTCGTTTGTCGAGGCCTATGCAGATGACTACGCCGGCGCGCGAGGGTTCTGTTTTTATGCAGGTTCATTTTTGCAGGATCAGTGGGCGCGGGCTTGAGTGACGCGGTCAACCAGGTAGACCAACCCGTGATAATCAATACCGCCATGCTGGCTCAGACCGATCTCGCAGGTGCGGCTGGTGGAGATGCCTTCGCTGCAATATTGCACCGCGTCCTTGAGGGTGCGCAGTGAGTGGGCGTTGAGTTCCGGTGTGGTGAAGCCCTTGTCACCGGCAAATCCGCAGCAATGGATGCCTTCAGGGATGATCACGCTATTGGAACAGCGTCGAGCCAGATCGATCAGGGCCTGGCTCTCGCCCAGGTGTTGGGTGCTGCAGGTGACGTGCACGGCGATGGGGGCTTCCTGGGGTGTGAAGTCGAGACGGTCCATCAAGTGGGTGCGGATAAAGCGCACCGGATCGTAGAGGTCCAGCCGCGTTTCGCCCAGGTCCTGCACAAGGCGCAGGGTGCAGGGGCTGGTGTCGCAGTAGATCGGGTCAAGCCCGCCACGGCTGGCGTGCAACAGGGCGCCGATCAGCTCCTGGCGCTTGTGTTCGGCCTGTTCGGCGTAGCCCTTGGAAGCGAAAGGCTGGCCGCAGCACAGGCTGTCCTGATTGTCGGGGAGCACGACTTGGTAACCGGCTTTTTCCAGCAGGCTGCGGGTTTTGTCGTACAGCGACATCTGTTCCTTATCCCCCGCTGCGGGGCCCATGGCACGTGAAACGCAGGCGGCCAGGTAGACCACCCGTGGTCGTTCGTCCGTCACTGCCGGGCTGAAACGGATGGCTTTTTCCGGCTGCGGCATGGCGTTGGTCCACTGCGGAATTTGCCCCTTGGACAGCTTGGTCACGCTGGCTGATAGCTTCGCCAGGCGTGGTGCGCCCAGCAGCATGCGGGCGCCGTTGGCCATATGCAGGGTAAAGCGCGCGCCTTGCAGGGCGGTGGAGAAGTGGGTGGCGAGCCACTCGGCGGTTTTCGGACGGTCGGCGTCACGGCTGCGCAGTTTTTTCACCAAGTCGCCGGTATTGATTCCTACAGGGCAGCGTTGAGCGCAAAGGCCGGTCGCGGCGCAGGTGTCGATGCCCTGGTAGTGATACGCAGCTTCCAACTCAGTGGTGTCGACACCGGCGCGTTTCTTCGCCTGAATGTCACGCCAGATCACGATGCGCTGGCGCGGGCTCAAGGTCAGGCCTTTCGACGGGCACACCGGTTCGCAGAAGCCGCATTCGATGCACTTATCCACAAGCTCGTCGGCAGCGGGCAGTGGTTTGAGGTGCTTGAGGTGGATTTGCGGGTCTTCGCTGAGCACCACGTCCGGGTTGAGAATGCCGTTAGGGTCGAGCAGGCGCTTGAGTTGCCACATCAATTGATAGGCGTCGCTGCCCCATTCCAGTTCCACGAACGGCGCCATATTGCGCCCGGTGCCGTGTTCGGCTTTAAGCGAACCTCCAAACTCCACCGCCACCAATTGCGCCACGTCGTCCATGAACGCTTGGTAGCGTGTGACTTCTTCCGCGCTGTTGAAGCCTTGGGTGAATACGAAGTGCAGATTACCTTCCAGCGCATGTCCGAAAAGGATCGCTTCGTCGTAGTGATGTTTGTCGAACAGTTCGATCAGGCGATTGACGCCGATTGCCAGTTGCTCAACCGGGAAGGTCACGTCCTCGATGATCACGGTGGTGCCGGTTTTGCGCACGGCGCCGACGGCAGGGAAGGTGTCTTTGCGGATTGCCCACAGTCGGGCGTTCTCGGTGGGGTCTTCGGTGAAGTCGACCTGTTTTTCTACCGGGAATGGGGCCAGGGAGGCCATGATCAGCGCCAGTTGCTCATGCAACAAAGACGACGATGCTGCGCGGGATTCGATCAACAGGGCGCAGGCATTTTCCGAGAGTTGCTGTACGAAATCGGGCATGCCCGGCTTGTTCTGTACCGAGCGCATGCTGCGTCGGTCCAATAACTCGACGGCCGAGACCGGTTGGGTTTTGAGGACGGTGACTGCATTGCAGCAGGTCTCGACATCTGGAAATACGATCAACGCCGAGGCTTTGTTCGGGTGGTCGATCACGGTGTCATAGGTGACCGCGCTGATAAAACCAAGAGTGCCCTCGGAACCCACCAGCAGATGGCTGAGGATATCCAGCGGTTCATCGAAATCCACCAGGGCATTCAGCGACAGCCCGGTGGTGTTTTTCAGACGGTATTTGTGGCGAATCTTGGCCGCTAATTCGGCATTGGCCCGCGTCTCGCGACCCAATGTTGCCAGCCGCTCAAGCAGCGCGCCGTGTTGTTCACGAAACGCCTTAACGCTGGTGGCGTCTTCAGTATCCAGTCGGCTGCCGTCAGCCAGTACCAGGCGTATGCCAGCCAGGGTGTGGTAGGTGTTCTGTGCGGTGCCGCAGCACATGCCGCTGGCATTGTTGGCGACGATACCGCCGATCTTGCAGGCATTGATCGACGCTGGGTCCGGCCCGATCTTGCGCCCGAACGGCGCCAGCCACGCATTGGCCTGGGCGCCGATCACACCGGGTTGCAGGCGGATTTGCGTGCCTTGCCCGCGAATCTCGCGGCCATTCCAGTTGTCGCCCAGCACGATCAGTACCGAATCGCTGATGGCTTGCCCGGACAGGCTGGTGCCGGCGGCGCGGAAGGTCACCGGTACGTGGTCGCGCTGAGCCAGTTGCAGCAAGGCAACGACTTCGTCTTCTGACTCCACGCGGATCACCAGTTGTGGGATCAGTCGGTAAAAGCTGGCGTCAGTGCCGAAAGCGAGGGTGGAAAGGGGGTCGTCGAAGCGTCGATCTTTCGGGATCAGTTGTGCGACGTCGCTCAGGAAAGCAGCAGGCAGGCTCATCGGTCCTCCAGAAATAGCTGACGCCGGAATCGTATCCGGCGGCATTACGTGCAGGTCTTAGTGCACCAGCATACCGGTGAACCAGTAGGCCTGGGCCAGGGTGATCAGCCCGACGATGGTGGCGAAGAACAGGCTGTGCTTGAGAGTAAAGCGGAACAGATCGGATTCCTTACCCACCAGGCCGGTAGCGGCGCACGCCACGGCGATGGATTGAGGCGAGATCATCTTGCCGGTGACGCCGCCGCTGGTGTTGGCAGCGACCAGCAGGGTGTCATTGACGCCGATCTGGTGCGCGGTGGTGGCCTGCAAGGAGCTGAACAGGGCGTTGGATGAGGTATCAGAGCCTGTCAGGAAAACCCCCAGCCAGCCGAGGAACGGCGAGAAGAACGGAAAGGCTGCGCCCGTGCCGGCCAATACCAGTGCCATGGTCGAAGACATGCCGGAGTAGTTGGTGACGAAGGCGAAGGCCAGCACCATCCCAATCGACAGGATCGGCCAGCGTAGTTCGTAGAAGGTCTCTTTTAAAGTGGTAAGACCAGTCTTGATGTCGATTTTCAGTACCAGCATCGAGATCAGCGCGGAGAAGAAAATCGCAGTGCCGGTCGCCGAAATCGGGTCCAGTTTGAACACGGCCGGAATCGCGGTGGGGTTGGTCACGATCGGCGCGACCTTAATCACCAGTTGGTCCAGGTGTGGGATCGCGAAGTTGAATACCCAGCTGTACATCGAGCCCCCGGCAGCAAACATCGCCTTGAACGGCTTGAGGGTCCAGATGGTGACCAGCACGGTGAGAATCAGGAACGGCGACCAGGCCTTGAAAATCTGCCCGAGGCTGTAGGGCGAGACGATGGTGTTGCGTGGCAGGCCGAAACCGCCGGCACTGGCCGTGACCGCCGCGCTGGAGGTGGCGCCGGCGATTTGTGCGCCTGCGGTGCGTTTTGGCTGCCAGACTTTCAGGAATAACGTCAGGGAAATCAGACTGGCCAGGGCCGAGGTGATGTCCGGCAGTTCCGGGCCGATGAAGTTGGAGGTGAAGTACTGGGTGATGGCAAAGCTCAAACCAGCAACCAGAGCGGCCGGCCAGGTTTCACGCACGCCGCGCACGCCGTCCATCATGAACACCAGCCAGAACGGCACGAACAGCGACAGCAGCGGCAGTTGGCGGCCAGTCATGGCGCCGATCTTGAACGCGTCGATGCCGGTGACTTGCCCGGCCACGATGATCGGGATGCCCAAGGCGCCGAATGCGACAGGCGCGGTGTTGGCGATCAGGCACAGGCCGGCGGCGTACAGCGGGTTGAAGCCCAGGCCGACCAACAACGCTGCGGTGATCGCCACGGGGGCGCCAAAACCGGCCGCACCTTCCAGGAAGGCGCCGAAGCAGAAGCCGATCAGCAGCACTTGCAGGCGTTGGTCATCGGTAATCGACAGGACCGAACTGCGGATGATCTCGAACTGGCCGCTTTTGACCGTGAGTTTGTAGAGAAACACCGCCGCGACGATGATCCACGCGATGGGCCACAGACCGTAGGCAAAGCCGTAACCGGCGGCGGCCAGTGCCATGTCCACCGGCATCTGGAAGGCGAAGATCGCCACCAGGATCGACAGCGCCAGGGTGATGCTGCCGGCCACGTGGCCTTTGAGGCGAAACACGGCCAGGGCCAGGAAGAAGAATACGATCGGGATGACGGCCGCCAGTGCGGACAGGCCGAGGCTGCCGAGCGGGCTGTAGAGCTGTTGCCAGGTTTGCATATGGGGTGGCCCCTGATTGTTGTTGTTGTTGTTGTTTGGTCAGCTTGGATAATTGGTAATACCAATTTACAATCGCTGTTGGCTAGAGTAAAAGCCTTGCCAGGGGCGTGTCAATTTGCCGCTTGCGAAACTTTGGTCGTAGGTCGGTGTGCAGGAGTTCTGATCGGTTGAAATGAAGACGTTCTGATAGGTGCCGCAGGCGCTGCGATAGGCCAGAATAGGGCCCCGGCGAGTGGTCGGGATGGTGGAGAGTAAGTGATGGGGTTTGATCAGGTGCGTCAGCGCCGTTTGTCCGATGACATTGTCGAGCAGCTTGAGGGCATGATCCTTGAGGGCACGCTGAAGTCGGGTGAGCGCTTGCCGGCCGAGCGCGCGTTGGCTGAGCAATTCGGGGTGTCGCGCCCTTCTTTGCGGGAGGCGATCCAGAAACTGTCGGCCAAAGGTTTGCTCGTCAGCCGCCAGGGCGGTGGTAACTACGTGGCTGAATCATTGGGCTCTACGTTCAGTGACCCGCTGTTGCACCTGTTGGAGAACAACCCCGAGGCTCAGCGTGATCTGCTGGAGTTTCGTCAGACCCTTGAGGCCTCTTGCGCCTACTACGCCGCGTTGCGCGCGACGGAGGTTGATCGCGAGCGCCTTACGGCTGCCTTCGAAGCGCTACAGGATTGCTACACCCGGTCCGATGAGGTGAGTCGGGCCGAGGAGGGCGCAGCGGATGCGCGGTTTCACTTGGCTATCGCCGAGGCCAGCCACAACGCCGTGTTGCTGCACACCATTCGCGGTCTGTTCGACCTGCTCAAACGTAACGTGGTAACCAACATCGGCGGCATGTATCAGCAGCGAACGGAAACCCGCGACATGCTGATCAGTCAGCACCGGGATCTGTACCTGGCGATTCTCGAAGGGCGCGCCGAGCAGGCGCGGGAAGTCTCAACACGTCACCTGCTGTATGTGCAGGAAGTGTTGGAAGAAGTGCGTCAGGAAGTTCAGCGCGTGGCGCGTGCGGAGCGGCGCAAGGGGATGTAGCCGAGGGGGCCTCCCAAGGCTACATCACAGCAAGGATCAGTCTTCCTTGCCCTTGTTGCGCACGGCGCGATGCAATTCGCGATTGGAGTCGCGCTCACGCTCGGTATCGCGCTTGTCGTATTCCTTCTTGCCCTTGCCCAGGGCAATCTCGCACTTGACCAAGTGCTTGCTCCAGTACCAGGACAGGCAGACGCAGGCGTAGCCCTTCTGCTGTACGGCGGCGGCGAGCTTTTCCAGTTCGCGGGCATTGAGCAGCAGCTTGCGCGTGCGCACCGGATCGGCAATCACGTGAGTGCTCGCAGTGGTCAGCGGGGTGATATGACTGCCAAGCAGCCATGCCTCGCCATCCTTGAGCAGCACGTAACTGTCGACCAGTTGCAGCTTGCTGGCACGCAGACTCTTTACTTCCCAGCCGGCCAGGACCAGACCAGCCTCGAACCGATGTTCGATGAAGTAATCGTGTCGCGCCTTTTTATTTTGCGCGATGGTCCCTGTGGGGTGTTTCTTTTGTTTAGCCATAGGGGCGGCATTATAGGGAGTTGCGAGCCTGTCGGCTACGGTCAACCTGCGTGCTTGAGCGTGTTGGACGAATCCCGGACAATGCGGGCAGTTCTCTGGTTTTTTTCTTTCGCGGATCGGGCTGTTCTTCCGCGATGTTTGCTGCTCAGCTGTGGAAATGACGCACACATGACGACGCATATTCAACGTTCAGCGCTGCTGCCCTATCCGGCACAGGCGCTCTATGACCTGGTCAACGACGTGGCGCGTTACCCGGAATTCCTGCCGTGGTGCTCAACGGCCGAGGTGCTGGAAAGCAGTGATGAGCACATGGTCGCCAGTGTCGGGGTCGCGAAGGGCGGCCTGAGCCAGCATTTTGTTACGCGCAATGTGCTGGTGCCTGGGAAATCCATTGAAATGAATTTACAGGAGGGGCCGTTTACCCAGCTCCACGGGGTATGGGTATTCAAGGCCTTAACGGACAAGGCCTGCAAGATCAGCCTGGACCTTTCCTTTGATTATGCGGGGCCTATCGTGCGCGCGACGTTGGGGCCTTTGTTCAATCAGGCGGCCAATACCCTGGTGGATGCATTCTGTCAGCGAGCCAAGCAACTGCATGGTTGAGATTGAGGTGGTGTACGCCGGCGTGGATCGCCAGGTTCTATTGGCGGTGACGGTGCCAGCCGGCACTAGCCTGCGTTCGGCGGTGCAGGCGTCAGGTATTGCGGCGCAATTCCCTGAGTTGGATCTGGCTGACTGCGTTTTGGGTATATTCGGCAAAGTGGTCGCGGACGCTGAAGTGCGTTGTGTGCAGGCGGGTGATCGCATTGAGATTTACCGCCCCTTGCTGGCAGACCCAAAAGAAATACGCAGGTTGCGCGCAGCCAAGGCGGCGCTGGCCAAGCAACAGAATTCATAGGTCGGCCAAATGGCAGGCAACAAAAAGCCCGGCATGCCGGGCTTTTTGTTGAGCGCCGCAAAATTACTGCGGGCTGGTATCCAGAGGCTGTGGCGTCGGGACGGGAACCGTTTCCACGCCGTCGACGTCTTTCTGGATCTTGTCGAGCAGAGAGCCTGGCTTGGCCGGCACTTCGGACTTCGGCTTCTCGCCTTCCTGCGCCGGCGCAGTGACGTTGGTGCCATTGTCTTTGCCAAGCAAGGCTTCATCACGGCTTACGCCGGGCATGAAGTCGCCGGACAGGCTGACAAGCTGGTCATTGCCATTGAAAATGACGCTGACGCGCTCCTGTTGGCGTTCACCGCCACCAGGCTGCAGGCTGTAGAGATAATCCCAGCGATCGGCATGGAATGTGTCGGTCAGCAGGGGGTTACCCATGATAAACCGTACTTGCCGTCGGGTCATTCCGGGGCGTAACTGGTCTATCATGTCCTGCGTGACGACATTGCCCTGCTGGATGTCGATTTTGTAAACCCCGGGGAATGAACAACCGGCGAGTGCGAGCAGTCCCACAAAGGTGAAACTGGTTAGCAAGAGCTTGGTGTTTTGCATCGGTGGGCGACTTCCACTATCTTGGCTGGGACAACGTAAACGCCGATCATACCCGTATTAAGAGAAGCTGCGAAGCAGCATCCGCGAGAAAGCTAACCATGGTTGAAAATAGCGAACTACGCAAAGCCGGTCTCAAAGTGACTCTGCCACGAGTCAAGATTCTACAAATGCTCGATTCTGCTGAGCAGCGTCACATGAGTGCCGAGGATGTCTATAAGGCGCTGATGGAGTCTAACGAGGACGTCGGCCTGGCCACGGTTTACCGTGTACTGACCCAGTTTGAAGCCGCAGGGCTGGTGGTTCGTCATAATTTCGACGGCGGTCATGCAGTATTTGAACTGGCTGACGGTGGTCATCACGACCACATGGTTGACCTGGATACCAATGAGGTTATCGAGTTCACCAGTCCGGAAATCGAAGCGCTGCAGCACAAGATTGCTGAGGAGCATGGCTTCGATCTGGTTGACCATAATCTGGTCTTGTACATCCGTAAGAAAAAGTAACAAGCGCTGCAGATTCGCGCTGCAAAATGATCGAAGGCGACCTCAGGGTCGCCTTCGTGCTTTCTATAGAGGCGAAATTATCCGGTCAGGCCTTCGCCGCCACGACCATTTTTTTCGCGTGCGCCAAGGACTCCTTGGTCAAGTCGATCCCGCCTAGCATGCGTGCCACTTCTTCAACGCGTTCCGACTTATTCAACTTGGACACGGCTGTGTGTGTTGCATCGCTGCCGCGCACCTTGTGCACAAACAGGTGCTGATGCCCCTGGGCTGCAACCTGTGGCAAGTGGGTGACCGTCAGTACCTGGCCACGATCCCCCAGGCGTCGCAACAACTGGCCAACAATTTCTGCTGTCGGCCCACCGATCCCCACATCGACTTCGTCGAACACCAGTGTCGGCACCCGAGAGGTTTGCGCAGTAATCACCTGGATAGCCAGGCTGATTCGCGACAGTTCACCGCCGGAGGCCACTTTTGCCAGTGCCTTGAGCGGTTGCCCGGGGTTGGCGCTGACCAGTAGCTCGACCTGCTCCAGCCCGTGGGGCTGCAGTTCGTTACTGGCGTTGGTGCGCAATTCAATGGTGAAGCGACCGCCGGGCATGCCCAGGCGTTGGATCTCCAGCTCCACCGCGCTGGCCAGGCTCGTCGCTGCTTGCTGGCGCAAGTCGCTGAGTTCGCGCGCCTTCTCTTGGTAATGGCGAGCGAAAGAGGCGAGCTCGTCGCCCAGGCGCTCGATGGATTCATCGTTGGCGTTCAGGGTCTCGATTTCATCCAGCAGCTTTTGCTGCATCGTCGCCACTTCGGTGGGCTGGATGCGATGTTTGCGCGCCAGGGTATAGATAGTGTCGAGGCGTTCCTCTATGTCCTGAAGACGTGCGGGGTCGGCATCGAAGTGGTCCAGGAAGCGATTCAGCTCACCGACGGCTTCCTCTACTTGAATCTGTGCGCTGGTGAGCAAGGTCGTGGCCTCGCTGAGTGAGCCGGAGGCGCTGTTCACGCTAGAGAGGCGATTGAGGCTGGCGGTCAGTGCGTTAAGTACATTGCCGGAGTCACTCTCACTACATTGCTCTACCACTTGGCGGCAAATGCCCAGCAAGGTTTCCGCGTTGGTGAGGTTCTTGTGTTCCTGCTCAAGCTGCTCCAGTTCGGTTTCGCCCAAGCCCAGACTTTCCAGCTCTTCGAGTTGATAGCTGAGCAATTGATGGCGAGCTCGTTGTTCATCGCCGGAGTTGGAGAGTCGCTCCAGCTCCTGGCGAGTCTGGCGCCAGCGCTGGGCGGCGAGTTGCACCTGGCGGGCAAGGTCTGTGGCGCCAGCGTACTCATCAAGCAGGCGGCGATGGGTATCGGTTTTCAGCAGGGACTGGTGTTCATGCTGGCTGTGGATATCGATCAGCAGTTCGCCCAGGGCTTTTAGGTCGCCAAGCGGGCAGGGGGTGCCATTGATGTAGCCGCGGGACCGGCCTTCCGCTGTGATGACCCGCCGAAGGATGCACGGGCCTTCATTATTAAGGTCGCGCTCGGCCAGCCAGGCCTCTGCCTCGGGAATATCCGCCAGGTCGAAGGTGGCCAGGATGTCGGCCTTGTCCGCACCGGGGCGCACCACGCCGCTGTCGGCGCGATCACCCAGGGTTAAGCCCAAGGCGTCGAGCATGATCGACTTGCCGGCGCCGGTTTCGCCTGTGATTACGCTCATCCCACGATCCAGCTCGAGATCCAGGTGTTCAACAATGGCGTAGTTATGTACGGACAGGTGCACGAGCATGACGGCCGCTCCCAGGCTTTAGGTCTGGTTATTTATACAGTGTTTTGTCTGAAGCTGACAATCCTGGTGCTTAGCTCGATTTGCTTGAACCTGGATTTTTTTTAGCGCAACCAGGAATGATCAAGCAGGAATTGATGAAGGTCAGTCGAAAGACTTTTGGTAACGCTTGCACCCTTGAACCTGGAAATTGTGGCCCCATATACCCGAACAGAAGCGCGAGTTGAGTTCGCGCATGATTTTGAAAGGAGAAAACTATGGCTGACGAACAGACGCAGGATACGCAAACTCCAGACGCCAATTCGGCTGTCGGCGATGAGCTGGCGACTCGTGTGCAAGTGCTCGAAGAGCAATTGGCCGCTGCGCAGGACCAGTCTTTGCGTGTTGCCGCTGATCTGCAGAACGTCCGCCGCCGTGCCGAGCAGGATGTAGAAAAGGCTCACAAGTTCGCGCTGGAAAAATTCGCCAATGACTTGCTGCCGATCATCGATAGCCTGGAACGTGGCCTTGAATTGTCCAACCCGGACGACGAAAACATCCGCCCGATGCGCGAAGGGATTGAGCTGACCCTGAAAATGTTCCAGGACACCCTGAAGCGTTATCAGTTGGAAGCGATCGATCCACAAGGCGGCGAACCGTTCAACGCTGAGCATCATCAGGCCATGGCCATGCAGGAAAGCCATGACCTGGAGCCGAACAGCGTGCTCAAAACGTTCCAGAAGGGTTATCTGCTCAATGGTCGCTTGCTGCGCCCGGCGATGGTCGTAGTGAGCAAGGCGCCTGCACCGGTTTCGCCTTCTATTGATGAGCAGGCTTGAAATACGCCGCAAGGCCCCCATCTATAAGTCAAGCGTTTAAGTGCTACCGCAGTTAGCCACCACTGCTGCGGCATCCAAATTCAAGTTTCGGGAGAGTAAATCATGGGCAAAATTATCGGTATCGACCTGGGGACCACCAACTCCTGTGTCTCCGTCATGGAAAACGGCAAAGCCAAAGTTATCGAAAACGCCGAAGGCGCGCGTACTACGCCGTCGATCATTGCTTACGCAAATGATGGCGAGATCCTGGTTGGTCAGTCGGCCAAGCGCCAGGCTGTCACCAACCCGCACAACACCCTGTACGCGGTAAAACGTCTGATCGGCCGTAAGTTCGATGAAGAAGTCGTGCAGAAAGACATCAAGATGGTGCCTTACAAAATCGCCAAGGCTGACAACGGTGACGCCTGGGTAGAAGTAAATGGCAACAAGATGTCGGCACCGCAGATCTCGGCTGAAGTCTTGAAAAAGATGAAGAAGACTGCCGAAGACTACCTGGGTGAAGCTGTGACCGAAGCGGTGATCACCGTTCCGGCTTACTTCAACGACAGCCAGCGCCAGGCGACCAAAGACGCCGGCCGCATCGCGGGCCTGGACGTAAAACGTATCATCAACGAACCAACCGCAGCTGCTCTGGCTTACGGTATGGACAAGGCCAAAGGCGACCACACCGTGATCGTTTATGACCTGGGTGGCGGTACGTTCGACGTCTCGGTCATCGAGATCGCTGAAGTTGATGGCGAGCACCAGTTCGAAGTGTTGGCCACCAATGGTGACACCTTCCTGGGCGGTGAAGACTTTGACATTCGTCTGATCGACTACCTCGTTGACGAATTCAAGAAAGAAAGCGGCATGAACCTCAAGGGTGACCCGCTGGCGATGCAGCGCCTGAAAGAAGCTGCTGAGAAAGCCAAGATCGAGCTGTCCTCGAGCATGTCGACCGACGTGAACCTGCCGTACATCACTGCAGATGCCACCGGTCCTAAGCACTTGAACGTGAAGATCTCTCGCGCCAAGTTGGAAGCTCTGGTTGAAGACCTGGTTCAGCGCACCATCGAACCTTGCCGCATTGCGCTGAGAGACGCTGGTATCGACGTTGGTTCTATCAACGACGTGATCCTGGTCGGCGGTCAGACCCGTATGCCACTGGTTCAGCAGAAAGTGACCGAGTTCTTCGGTAAAGAAGCACGTAAAGACGTGAACCCGGACGAAGCGGTTGCCATGGGTGCTGCCATCCAGGGCGCGGTATTGGCCGGTGATGTGAAAGACGTGCTGCTGCTGGACGTCAGCCCGCTGACCCTGGGTATCGAAACCATGGGCGGCGTAATGACTGCGCTGATCGAGAAAAACACCACGATTCCTACCAAGAAATCCCAGGTGTTCTCGACTGCCGATGACAACCAGGGCGCCGTGACCATCCACGTGCTGCAAGGTGAGCGTAAGCAGGCTGCTCAGAACAAGTCCCTGGGCAAGTTCGACCTGGCCGAGATTCCACCAGCACCACGTGGCGTGCCGCAAATCGAAGTAACCTTCGACATCGACGCCAACGGCATCCTGCACGTCGGCGCGAAAGACAAGGCGACTGGCAAAGAGCAGAAGATCACCATCAAGGCCAACTCCGGTCTGTCTGATGAAGAAATTCAACAGATGATCCGTGATGCTGAAGCCAACGCTGATGCGGATGCCAAGTTTGCCGAGCTGGCTGGCGCCCGTAACCAGGGTGATGCACTGGTTCACTCGACTCGCAAAATGGTCGCTGACGCTGGCGATAAAGTAACGGCTGAAGAGAAGACCGCCATCGAAGCTGCTGTAGTTGCCCTGGAAGCCGCTGTTAAAGGCGACGACAAGGCCGCTATCGAAGCCAAGATCGAAGAGTTGTCGAAAGTCTCTGCACCGGTTGCTCAGAAAATGTACGCCGAACAAGGTCAGCCAGCTGACGGTGCTGCGCAACAGGCAGAGCCTGAAGCCAAGCACGACGATGTTGTCGATGCCGAGTTCGAAGAAGTCAAAGACCAGAAGTAAGTTGGTCGCCCGGTTGACCGCTATCAAGCGGTGACTGGTAGGATGTCGCCGCGCGGGAGCTTGCTCCCGCGTTGGCGTGTCTGGGGTATGCGAATTTTTACAGCATGCGACAGTGTTCGGATGCTGGCGGTGTGATCGGGAATGCTCCTGCTTTCCGAGCAGTAAATACCGCTCTTTTGGCCGGGTCCCTGGCTAAAAAGTAGTAACGACCAGGATCGTTGAATTGACGTGAGTTGGGTCCGGGCCTGTATTGGGGCTCAACGAGTTTGGCAAGGCTCAGGAGGGTCTGGCTGAACGTCCTTAAGAGTGCAAAGACTTATGGCAAAGCGTGACTATTACGAAGTATTGGGTGTGGAGCGCGGTTCCAGCGAGGCGGACCTGAAGAAGGCCTACCGTCGCTTGGCGATGAAGCACCACCCGGACCGTAATCCGGATAGCAAAGAATCCGAAGAAATGTTCAAAGAGGCCAATGAGGCCTACGAATGTCTGTCTGATCCCAACAAGCGTGCGGCGTACGACCAGTACGGCCATGCCGGCGTCGACCCGAGCATGGGTGGCGGCGGCGCCGGGTTTGGCGGTCAGAACTTCTCCGATATTTTCGGTGACGTGTTCAGCGACTTCTTCGGCGGTGGCCGCGGTGGTCAGCGTGGCGGCGCCCAGCGTGGCAGCGACTTGCGCTACACCCTGGAATTGAACCTGGAAGAAGCCGTGCGTGGCACCAGCGTCAATATCCGTGTGCCGACGCTGGTCAACTGCAAACCGTGCGATGGTTCGGGTGCCAAGAAGGGCTCCTCGCCCATCACGTGTCCGACGTGTGGTGGTATTGGTCAGGTCCGCATGCAGCAGGGCTTCTTCTCGGTGCAGCAGACCTGCCCGCGCTGCCATGGCCAGGGCAAGATCATTTCCGATCCGTGCGATTCCTGTCACGGCGAAGGTCGCGTCGAAGAGTACAAAACCCTTTCGGTGAAAGTGCCAGCGGGCGTGGACACGGGTGATCGCATTCGTCTGTCGGGTGAAGGCGAAGCCGGTACTCAGGGCGGTCCGACGGGTGACCTGTACGTGGTGATCAATGTGCGCGAGCACTCGATCTTCCAGCGTGACGGCAAGCACCTGTTCTGTGAAGTGCCTATCAGTTTCGTCGATGCTGCCTTGGGCGGCGAGCTGGAAATTCCGACTCTGGATGGTCGAGTCAAGCTCAAGATCCCTGAGGGTACCCAGACCGGCAAGCAGTTCCGTATCCGTGGCAAAGGCGTTGCGCCGGTGCGCGGCGGCGGTGCTGGCGACCTGATGTGCCGTGTGGCGGTAGAAACACCGGTCAACCTGAACCGTCGTCAGCGTGAATTGCTTGAAGAGTTCCGTAGCTCGATGGAAGGTGATGACTCCCACTCGCCGAAGACTGCGGGCTTTTTCGATGGCGTGAAGCGCTTCTTCGGCGACCTGTAAGGAATTGAGTATGCGACGTATAGCCGTAATGGGCGCTGCCGGGCGCATGGGCAAGACACTGGTCGAGGCGGTGCAGCAGCGCTCGCCGGCCTCTGGGCTGACTGCAGCGATTGTTCGTCCTGGCAGCACATTGATTGGTGCGGATGCTGGTGAGCTAGCATCGTTGGGGCGCATTGGTGTGTCGTTGTCCGGCAATCTGGAGCAGGTGGCGGACGAATTCGATGTGCTGATCGATTTCACCCTGCCGGACGTGATGCTGAAAAACCTGGCGTTCTGCCGCAAGGCGGGCAAGGCCATGGTGATCGGCACCACCGGTTTGACGGCTGAGCAGAAGCAGTTGCTGGTGGAGGCGGGCAAGGATATCCCTGTCGTGTTCGCCGCCAATTTCAGTGTCGGTGTGAATCTGTCGCTCAAGCTGCTGGATCTGGCGGCGCGCGTGCTAGGTGATGAGGCGGATATCGAGATCATCGAAACCCATCACCGTCATAAGATCGACGCGCCGTCGGGCACTGCGCTGCGCATGGGTGAGGCGATTGCCGATGCGTTGGGTCGTGACCTGTCGAAAGTCGCGGTGTACGGCCGTGAAGGTCATACCGGTGCGCGGGCGCGGGACACCATTGGTTTCGCAACCGTGCGTGGTGGTGATGTTGTGGGTGATCACACTGTGTTGTTCGCCACTGAAGGGGAGCGCCTGGAAATCACGCACAAAGCCTCCAGTCGCATGACTTTCGCCAAGGGCGCTGTACGTGCGGCGCTCTGGTTGGAAGGTCGTACGCCTGGTCTGTATGACATGCGCGATGTGCTGGATCTGCACTGATCAGTAGCTAAAGCAGGGCCTCAAGCTTATGCTGAGGCCCCGTTTTTACCCGCTAAGCGACGTCCTGTCGCATTCCCCTGCCTTTTAGGCTCATTAGCGGTGGACCAAAAAAGCCTTTTTCTGTAAGCTACAGCTTTAGTGTGTTCACTAAAAGCGCGCAGAATAATTCAGTGAATAAGCGGAGTGACGTGTCCATACGTCACTCCGCTTTTTTACACCTGCGATCGCCCTTTCAGGCTTTATTTACGGGAGGTCTTCTTGACTAAGCCAGCCATACTCGCCCTTGCTGATGGCAGCATTTTTCGCGGCGAAGCCATTGGAGCCGACGGTCAGACCGTTGGAGAGGTAGTGTTTAACACTGCCATGACCGGCTATCAGGAAATCCTTACCGATCCTTCCTACGCCCAACAGATCGTTACCCTGACTTATCCGCACATCGGCAACACCGGTACTACACCGGAAGACGTCGAGTCTGATTGCGTCTGGTCGGCCGGTCTGGTTATTCGTGACCTGCCACTGGTTGCGAGCAACTGGCGTAACACGATGTCGCTGTCCGATTACCTGAAAGCCAACAACGTTGTGGCGATCGCCGGTATCGATACCCGCCGCCTCACGCGCATCCTGCGTGAAAAAGGCTCGCAGAACGGCTGCATCATGGTCGGTGACAATATCTCCGAAGAGGCGGCGATTGCCGCAGCGCAAGGTTTCCCAGGCCTGAAAGGCATGGACCTGGCCAAAGTCGTCAGTGCCAAAGAGAAGTACGAGTGGCGCTCCACTGTCTGGGACCTGAAGACCGACAGCCATGCAACTATCGAAGCTGCGGACCTGCCTTACCACGTGGTGGCCTACGACTACGGCGTCAAATACAACATCCTGCGCATGCTGGTCGAGCGCGGCTGCCGTGTGACCGTGGTGCCGGCGCAAACGCCTGCCAGCGAAGTGCTCGCCTTGCAGCCGGACGGCGTGTTCTTGTCCAACGGCCCAGGTGACCCTGAGCCATGCGACTATGCCATCCAGGCGATCAAGGAAGTACTGGAAACCGAGATTCCGGTGTTCGGTATCTGCCTTGGCCACCAACTGCTGGCGCTGGCCTCCGGTGCCAAGACCCTGAAAATGGGCCACGGCCACCATGGTGCCAACCACCCGGTTCAAGACCTGGACACGGGTGTTGTGATGATCACCAGCCAGAACCATGGTTTTGCGGTAGATGAAGCATCCCTGCCGAGCAACGTGCGCGCCATTCACAAGTCGCTGTTCGACGGTTCCCTGCAGGGCATCGAGCGCACCGACAAGAGCGCGTTCAGCTTCCAGGGCCACCCTGAAGCGAGCCCGGGCCCGAACGACGTAGCGCCGCTGTTCGACCGTTTCATCAATGAGATGGCCAAGCGACGCTGACTGAGCGGCCTGCGGGCGGCCCCGAACGTCGGCGGCCCCCGCAGGCTCTTCAAAGATTGTTCAAGACGGCTTGCCGACTGACCTGCGGATTTGAGTGACAAACCCATGCCAAAACGTACAGACATAAAAAGCATCCTGATTCTCGGCGCTGGCCCGATCGTGATCGGCCAGGCCTGCGAATTCGACTACTCCGGCGCCCAGGCCTGTAAAGCCCTGCGCGAAGAGGGTTACCGCGTCATCCTGGTGAACTCCAACCCGGCCACCATTATGACCGACCCCGACATGGCTGACGCCACTTACATCGAGCCGATCAAGTGGCAGACTGTTGCCAAGATCATCGAGAAAGAGCGTCCGGACGCGCTGCTGCCAACCATGGGTGGTCAAACCGCTCTGAACTGCGCCCTGGATCTGGAGCGCGAAGGCGTCCTGGAGAAATTCGGCGTAGAAATGATCGGCGCCAATGCCGACACCATCGACAAGGCCGAAGACCGTTCGCGCTTTGACAAGGCGATGAAGTCCATCGGCCTGGACTGCCCGCGCTCGGGCATCGCCCACAGCATGGAAGAGGCCAACACAGTGCTCGAGAAGCTGGGCTTCCCGTGCATTATCCGTCCGTCCTTCACCATGGGCGGCACCGGTGGCGGTATCGCTTACAACCGTGAAGAGTTCGAAGAAATCTGTTCTCGTGGCCTGGACCTGTCGCCGACCAAAGAGCTGCTGATTGACGAGTCCCTGATCGGCTGGAAAGAGTATGAGATGGAGGTTGTCCGCGATAAGAAGGACAACTGCATCATCGTCTGTTCCATCGAAAACTTCGATCCGATGGGCGTGCACACCGGTGACTCGATCACAGTTGCGCCGGCGCAGACCCTGACGGACAAGGAATACCAGATCATGCGTAACGCCTCGCTGGCGGTACTGCGTGAAATCGGCGTGGAAACCGGCGGCTCCAACGTCCAGTTCGGCATATGCCCGAACACGGGGCGCATGGTAGTCATCGAGATGAACCCGCGGGTATCCCGTTCCTCGGCCCTGGCCTCTAAAGCTACCGGTTTCCCGATTGCGCGTATCGCTGCCAAGTTGGCGATCGGCTATACCCTGGACGAACTGCAGAACGAAATCACCGGCGGCGCTACTCCGGCGTCCTTTGAGCCATCGATCGACTACGTTGTCACCAAGCTGCCACGTTTCGCGTTCGAGAAATTCCCGAAAGCCGACGCACGCCTGACCACTCAAATGAAGTCGGTCGGTGAAGTCATGGCCATCGGCCGGACCTTCCAGGAATCCCTGCAGAAAGCCCTGCGCGGTCTGGAAGTGGGCGTTTGTGGCCTGGACGAGAAGCTCGACCTGAGCAACCCGGAAAGCATGAGCATCCTCAAGCGCGAACTGACCGTGCCGGGCGCCGAGCGCATCTGGTACGTGGCTGATGCTTTCCGCGCTGGCCTGTCGGTCGAAGATATCTTCGGCATGAACATGATCGACCCGTGGTTCCTGGTGCAGATCGAAGACCTGATCAAGGAAGAAGAGAAGGTCAAGACCCTGGGTCTGGCCAGTATCGACCGCGACTTGATGTTCAAGCTCAAGCGCAAAGGTTTCTCCGATATGCGTCTGGCCAAGTTGCTGGGTGTGACCGAAAAAGCATTGCGTCGCCACCGCCACAAGCTGGAAATCTTCCCGGTCTATAAGCGCGTTGACACCTGCGCGGCCGAGTTCGCTACCGACACCGCCTACATGTACTCAACTTACGAGGAAGAGTGCGAAGCCGCGCCGTCGGGTCGCGACAAGATCATGATCCTCGGCGGTGGCCCAAACCGTATCGGCCAGGGTATCGAGTTCGACTACTGCTGCGTACACGCTGCATTGGCCCTGCGCGAAGACGGTTACGAGACCATCATGGTCAACTGCAACCCGGAAACCGTTTCCACTGACTATGACACCTCGGATCGCCTGTACTTCGAGCCAGTGACCCTGGAAGACGTGCTGGAAATCTGCCGGGTCGAGAAGCCAAAGGGCGTGATCGTCCAGTACGGCGGCCAGACTCCACTGAAGCTGGCGCGTGCCCTGGAAGAAGCAGGCGTGCCGATTATCGGCACCAGCCCAGACGCTATCGACCGTGCAGAAGACCGTGAGCGCTTCCAGCAAATGGTTGAGCGCCTGAACCTGCGCCAGCCGCCAAACGCCACCGTGCGCAGCGAAGACGAAGCTATCCGTGCAGCCAGCAAGATTGGCTACCCGCTGGTGGTGCGTCCGTCCTACGTATTGGGCGGTCGTGCGATGGAAATCGTCTACGAAGAAGAAGAGCTGAAGCGCTACCTGCGTGATGCGGTGAAAGTGTCCAACGACAGCCCTGTGCTGCTGGACCACTTCCTCAACTGCGCCATCGAGATGGATGTGGACGCCGTTTGCGACGGCACCGACGTGGTGATCGGCGCGATCATGCAGCACATTGAACAGGCAGGCGTTCACTCCGGTGACTCTGCATGCTCGCTGCCGCCGTACTCGCTGCCGGCGCACATCCAGGACGAGATGCGCGAACAGGTCAAGAAAATGGCCCTGGAGCTGGGTGTGGTCGGCCTGATGAACGTACAGTTGGCGCTGCAAGGCGAAGACATCTACGTCATCGAAGTCAACCCGCGCGCTTCGCGTACAGTGCCATTTGTTTCCAAGTGCATCGGTGTGTCCCTGGCCATGATCGCGGCTCGCGTGATGGCAGGTAAGACCCTGAAGGAAATCGGCTTCACCAAGGAAATCATTCCGAACTTCTACAGCGTGAAAGAGGCGGTGTTCCCGTTCGCCAAGTTCCCTGGCGTGGATCCGATCCTGGGCCCAGAGATGAAGTCCACCGGTGAAGTGATGGGCGTGGGCGACACCTTCGGTGAAGCGTTTGCCAAAGCACAGATGGGTGCCAGCGAAGTGCTGCCGACTGGTGGTACTGCGTTCATCAGTGTGCGTGATGATGATAAGCCACTGGTTGCAGGCGTGGCCCGTGATCTGATCAACTTGGGCTTCGAAGTCGTGGCCACCGCCGGGACCGCTAAGCTGATCGAAGCTGCCGGCCTGAAAGTGCGTCGCGTGAACAAGGTGACGGAAGGCCGTCCGCACGTGGTCGACATGATCAAGAATGACGAAGTCACCCTGATCATCAACACCACCGAAGGTCGCCAGTCGATCGCGGACTCCTACTCCATTCGTCGTAACGCCTTGCAGCACAAGATCTACTGCACCACCACCATTGCTGCTGGCGAAGCTATCTGCGAAGCGCTCAAGTTCGGTCCCGAGAAGACCGTGCGTCGCTTGCAGGATCTACACGCAGGATTGAAGGCATGATCAAATACCCAATGACCGTTCAGGGCGCCAAGGCCCTGGAAGAGGAACACGCCCATCTGACCAAGGTCGTACGTCCAAAGCTGAGCCAGGACATCGGTACGGCCCGCGAGCTGGGTGACTTGAAGGAAAACGCCGAATACCACGCCGCTCGTGAGCAGCAGGGTATGGTAGAGGCGCGGATTCGTGACATCGAAGGCCGGATTCAGAACCAGGTCATCATTGATGTCACGACCATCCCGCATACCGGAAAAGTGATTTTCGGCACCACGGTGGAAATCGCCAACGTCGAGACTGACGAGCGCGTTGTCTACCACATCGTTGGTGAGGACGAAGCTGACTTTAAGCTCGGCAAGATCTCTGTCGGTTCTCCGCTGGCCCGTGCCTTGATTGCCAAGGAAGAGGGTGATGTGGTTGCTGTGAAAACGCCAGGCGGCGTGATCGAGTACGAGATTGTTGAAGTTCGTCACGTCTGAAAGACGGCGCCCGCTACGTGCGGGCGCCATGCTTTGGCAGCTTTCCCAGATGCTTTGGGTGGGTGGCCTGTGGTTGTTGCACATTGGCGTGTTGCCGGCGCTGGGCCTGATTGGCCTGGCACCGTTGCTGATCGATGAGATCGATGGATTACTCAGTGCGTTGCTGGTGGGTTTTGCGGCGGCGTGCGTGACGCTCCAGGCGTTGGTGCTGGTCAAGGCTGAAGGCTTGGGGAGTTTGTGGCGGGATATTCGCGGGCAACTGCTGTTGATGGCGCTGTATGCGTGTGCAATGTATTGCATTGTGCATGTCTGGCTGCCGGAAGCGTTGCGCTGGCAGCTATTCAGCTATCTTGTACTAGGGTTTTCTGGTCTGGTGCTGGTTATGCAGCCGGCGCCAGGGTGGAGTGGCAGGGCGCGCGAAGCACGCCCGTGACCCTTGCTGTTATTTGAAAGTCATCATTTGAAGCGATGAACGTTCGACAGTTGCTTGTTGACGCTGAAGTTCTTGCGATACAGCAGCGCCATCTTGCCGATGACCTGGACCAGGTCCGCTTTGCCTGCCTTGCACAGTTCTGCAATGGCAGCCAGGCGCGCTTCGCGGTCAAGGATGTTGACCTTGATCTTGATCAGTTCATGATCGTTCAGCGCACGTTCGAATTCGGCTAACACACCTTCAGTCAAACCGTTATCTGCCACAATCAGAACTGGTTTCAGATGGTGGCCAATGGATTTGTACTGTTTCTTCTGCTCTTGAGTGAGCGGCATAATCTGACCCCTGCGTCTGATCTTGTAAAAAGCGGCGGCCAGTTTACCCGAGCGAGTCCGGGACCGCCCAGTTAATCACGACCCGTTTTATTTTTCGAGGTGGCCCGTGGCCCGTTCCAAAACCAGCCTTAAGTGGCTACAAGAACATTTCAACGATCCTTACGTCAAAAAGGCGCAGAAGGACGGCTACCGTTCGCGGGCCAGCTACAAGCTGCTGGAGATCCAGGATAAGGATAAGTTGATCCGTCCAGGCATGAGCGTTATCGATCTGGGTGCAGCCCCAGGTGGTTGGTCCCAGGTGACCAGTCGTCTGATTGGTGGGCAGGGCCGCTTGATCGCTTCCGACATCCTGGAAATGGACAGTATCCCGGATGTGACCTTTGTTCACGGTGACTTCACTCAGGATGCCGTACTCGCACAGATCCTTGAGGCTGTGGGAAATTCGCAGGTAGACCTTGTGATTTCCGACATGGCCCCCAATATGAGTGGATTACCGGCCGTTGATATGCCGCGCGCAATGTTCCTATGTGAGCTGGCGCTGGATTTGGCGGGTCGGGTTTTGCGTCCTGGTGGTGATTTTCTGGTGAAAGTCTTCCAGGGCGAGGGTTTCGACGAGTACCACAAGAACATTCGCAAGTTGTTCGAGAAGGTGCAAACGCGTAAGCCTGACTCATCCCGAGACAGGTCTCGGGAGCAGTACCTGCTGTGCCGCGGCTTCCGCGGGGTTGAAGGCGCTGCGAGTGAAGAGCGTTTTTGAGGAATTCGAGGAGGGCGATAGGTTTTTTTATATCGCTTTCGTCACGAAGCTTTACGAATATTGTGTAGTCAAAGTTTCACAAAGGGTTACAGACGGCGCCTGCCAGAGTTGTAGGTAATGTAGTAAGTTAGGCCGGTGAATATCATGCGAAGCGCGCGCCAGTAGCGGAGCTTGCTTCAGAGGGTAGTTAATTGAACGATATGGCAAAGAATCTGATCCTGTGGTTGATCATCGCGGCTGTCCTGGTGACGGTGATGAACAACTTCTCCAGCCCTAACGAGCCGCAGACCCTCAACTATTCCGACTTCATCCAGCAAGTTAAGGATGGCAAGGTCGAACGCGTAGCGGTTGATGGCTACGTGATCACCGGCAAACGCAACGATGGCGACAGCTTCAAGACCATTCGTCCGGCTATTCAGGACAACGGTCTGATCGGCGATCTTGTGGATAACCACGTCGTTGTCGAAGGCAAACAGCCTGAGCAGCAGAGCATCTGGACCCAATTGCTGGTTGCCAGCTTCCCGATCCTGGTGATCATCGCCGTGTTCATGTTCTTCATGCGCCAGATGCAAGGCGGTGCGGGAGGCAAGGGCGGGCCGATGAGCTTCGGCAAGAGCAAGGCACGCCTGCTCTCCGAAGATCAGGTGAAAACTACCCTGGCTGACGTTGCCGGTTGCGACGAAGCCAAGGAAGAAGTAGGCGAGCTGGTCGAGTTCCTGCGCGATCCGGGCAAGTTTCAGCGCCTGGGTGGCCGTATTCCTCGCGGTGTACTGATGGTTGGTCCTCCGGGTACCGGTAAAACCTTGCTGGCCAAGGCGATTGCCGGCGAAGCCAAGGTGCCTTTCTTCACCATCTCCGGTTCTGATTTCGTCGAAATGTTTGTCGGTGTCGGTGCCAGCCGTGTTCGCGATATGTTCGAACAAGCTAAAAAGCATGCGCCATGCATCATCTTCATCGATGAAATCGACGCCGTTGGTCGCCATCGTGGCGCCGGCATGGGTGGCGGTCATGATGAGCGTGAGCAGACCCTTAACCAACTGCTGGTTGAGATGGACGGCTTCGAAATGAACGATGGCATCATCGTCATTGCTGCAACCAACCGCCCGGATGTATTGGATCCTGCATTGCTGCGTCCAGGCCGTTTCGACCGCCAGGTGGTAGTTGGCTTGCCGGATATCCGTGGTCGCGAACAGATCCTGAAAGTACACATGCGCAAAGTGCCGATGGGCGACGACGTGGCTCCGGCCGTGATCGCCCGTGGCACTCCAGGCTTCTCCGGTGCCGACCTGGCCAACCTGGTGAACGAGGCCTCGTTGTTTGCTGCCCGTACCGGCAAGCGCATCGTTGAAATGAAAGAGTTCGAGCTGGCAAAAGACAAAATCATGATGGGTGCCGAGCGCAAATCCATGGTCATGTCCGAAAAAGAGAAACAGAACACCGCTTATCACGAAGCGGGTCACGCTATCGTTGGTCGCGTCGTGCCTGAGCATGATCCGGTCTACAAAGTGTCGATCATTCCTCGTGGTCGGGCGCTGGGTGTGACCATGTTCCTGCCGGAAGAGGATCGCTACAGCCTCTCCAAGCGCGCACTGATCAGTCAGATCTGTTCGCTGTACGGCGGTCGTATTGCGGAAGAAATGACCCTGGGCTTTGACGGTGTCACTACCGGTGCTTCTAACGACATCATGCGTGCCAGCCAGATTGCACGGAACATGGTGACCAAGTGGGGCTTGTCGGAAAAACTCGGTCCTTTGATGTATGCCGAGGAAGAAGGCGAAGTGTTCCTGGGTCGCGGCGGTGGTGGTCAAAGCGCCAGCTTCTCCGGTGAGACGGCCAAGCTGATCGACTCCGAAGTGCGCAGCATCATTGACCAGTGCTACGGCACGGCCAAGCAGATCCTCACGGACAACCGCGACAAGCTGGATGCCATGGCGGATGCGCTGATGAAGTACGAGACCATTGATGCCGATCAGATCGATGACATCATGGCGGGTCGTGCACCTCGTGAGCCTCGCGATTGGGAAGGCGGTTCGGGCACCTCTGGTACTCCGCCAGTGGTTCAGAATGAACGCCCTGAAACCCCGATCGGCGGCCCGGCAGCTGACGTCTAAGGCTTGAAATGACTTCTGTGTTGTCCTCCACCCGGTTGCCTTGCGGCAACCGGGTTCTTGATTTGGCCCATACGCATGTCATGGGCATTCTCAACGTAACCCCCGACTCCTTTTCCGATGGCGGCCGCTTCAGCCAACTTGATGCAGCGTTGCGACATGCTGAAGCAATGGTTGCGGCGGGAGCGACCCTGATTGATGTGGGTGGTGAGTCGACTCGGCCTGGGGCCCGCATCGTTTCGCCCTTGGAAGAGTTGGAGAGGGTGGCGCCGATCGTCGAGCGTATTGCGCGTGAGCTGGATGTGATCATCTCGGTTGATACGTCGACGCCGGCCGTGATGCGCGAAACTGCCCGCCTTGGGGCGGGGCTGATCAACGATGTGCGCTCTCTTCAGCGCGACGGAGCCCTTGATGCGGCGGCGGCAACCGGTCTGCCGGTGTGTCTGATGCACATGCTGGGTGAGCCCGGCAACATGCAGGACAGTCCTCACTATGATGACCTTGTTAGCGAAGTCAGCGGTTTTCTCGCTGAGCGGGTCGCTCGGTGTGCTGTCGCGGGGATTGCTGAGGAAAAAATCATCCTCGATCCCGGCTTCGGTTTCGCCAAGACCCTGCAGCACAACCTGAGTCTGTTCAAGCATATGGAAGCCCTGCATGCCCTTGGTCGGCCCCTATTGGTCGGCGTTTCGCGCAAGAGCATGATAGGGCTGGCCTTGAATCGTCCAGTGGGTGAACGGCTGTATGGCGGCCTTGCACTGGCTGCGCTGGCGGTGACCAAGGGTGCGCGTATCTTGCGTGTGCATGATGTCGCCGAGACCGTAGATGTCGTGCGTATGATTGCCGCTGTAGAATCAGCCGAATAAGAATGATGGAGCACTTATGACTAAAAAATACTTTGGCACCGACGGTATCCGTGGTCGGGTCGGCGAATTTCCGATTACTCCTGATTTCATGCTCAAGCTGGGTTGGGCGGCGGGCATGGCGTTCCGCAGTATGGGCGCGTGCCGCATTCTGGTGGGCAAGGACACCCGTATCTCGGGGTACATGTTTGAGTCGGCACTGGAGGCGGGTCTGTCCGCCGCAGGCGCGGATGTGATGCTGTTGGGGCCCATGCCGACGCCGGCGATCGCTTACCTGACGCGTACCTTTCACGCTGAAGCCGGTATCGTGATCAGTGCCTCGCACAATCCTCATGATGACAACGGTATCAAATTCTTCTCGGGCCAGGGCACCAAGCTGCCGGATGAGATCGAGTTGATGATCGAAGAGTTGCTGGACGCGCCGATGACGGTGGTTGAATCCAGCAAGCTGGGCAAGGTGTCGCGTATCAATGACGCCTCTGGCCGCTATATCGAATTCTGTAAGAGCAGTGTGCCGAGCAGCACCAATTTTGCCGGCTTGAAGATTGTGGTCGACTGCGCACACGGCGCGACCTACAAGGTCGCACCGAGCGTGTTCAAGGAGTTGGGCGCGGACGTGACGGTATTGTCGGCCCAGCCCAACGGGCTGAACATCAACGAAAACTGTGGTTCCACCCATATGGAACAACTGCAGGCGGCCGTCCTGGCCGAGCATGCCGACTTGGGTATCGCCTTCGACGGCGATGGTGATCGCGTGCTGATGGTGGATCACACGGGCGCGATTGTTGATGGCGATGACCTGTTGTTCATCATTGCGCGTGACATGCACGAGCGTAACAAGCTGCAGGGTGGCGTCGTCGGTACTTTGATGAGCAATCTGGGGCTTGAATTGGCCTTGGCGGACCTGGGTATTCCCTTCGTGCGCGCCAATGTCGGTGACCGCTATGTAATCGCCGAGCTGCTTGAGCGTAACTGGCAGGTGGGGGGGGAGAACTCAGGGCACGTAGTCTGCTTCCAGCACACCACCACGGGTGACGCGATTATCGCTGCGTTGCAGGTTCTGCTGTCCTTGCGTCGACGCGAAGAGAGTCTGGCCCAGGCGCGCCAGGCGCTGCGCAAATGTCCGCAAGTGCTGCTCAATGTGCGTTTTGGTGGCGGCGAAAACCCGATCGAGCACCCGGCTGTCAAAGAGGCGTGTGAGCGCGTGACCCTCGCTATGGCGGGGCGTGGTCGCGTGTTGTTGCGCAAGTCCGGCACAGAGCCTCTGGTGCGTGTCATGGTCGAAGGTGACGATGAAACACAGGTTCGCGGCCATGCCGAAGACCTGGCAAAACTGGTAACTGAAGTTTGCGCCTGAATTCGGCTTGCCAGTGATGATGTGGTTGGGTAACATCTGCGCCCACTTTGACCGACGAGGTACAGCATGCGTCGCACTATGGTAGCTGGTAACTGGAAGATGCACGGTACCCGCGCCAGTGTCGCTGAGCTGATCAATGGCCTTCGTCACTTGGCCTTGCCGAGCGGTGTTGATGTTGCGGTGTTCCCGCCTTGCTTGCATATCAACCAAGTGGTTGATGGCTTGAAAGGCAAGTCGATTCAGGTCGGCGCGCAGAACTCCGCAGTGGAGCCAATGCAAGGTGCGTTGACCGGTGAGATTTCGCCGAGTCAGTTGGTCGATGCGGGTTGTTCCTATGTGCTTGTCGGGCACTCCGAGCGCCGTCAGATGATGGGCGAGCGTGATGGGACACTCAATCGTAAGTTCGCAGCGGCACAGGCTTGTGGCTTGATTCCGGTGTTGTGCATAGGGGAGACCCTGGAGCAGCGGGAATCGGGCAAGACTCTTGAAGTTGTCTCGCGTCAGCTAGGCAGTATCATTGAGGAGTTGGGTGTTGGTGCGTTTGCAAAGGCAGTAATTGCTTACGAGCCGGTCTGGGCCATTGGCACCGGGCTGACTGCTACACCGCAACAGGCGCAGGATGTGCACGCAGCCATCCGCGCGCAGTTGGCGGCAGAGAATTCTGAAGTCGCACAAGGTGTGCGTCTTCTATACGGCGGCAGCGTGAAGGCGGCCAATGCGGTCGAACTGTTCGGCATGCCGGATATCGATGGGGGGCTCATTGGTGGAGCTTCCCTGAATGCAGATGAGTTCGGTGCGATCTGTCGCGCCGCGGGAAACTGAAAAAATGCTGGAAACAGTCGTAGTCGTTTTTCATCTGTTAGCTGCTCTGAGCGTCGTCGCTCTGGTTTTGCTGCAACAGGGTAAAGGTGCGGATGCTGGTGCGTCTTTCGGTGCAGGTGCTTCAAATACTGTGTTCGGAAGCCAAGGTTCCTCTACCTTTCTTAGTAAGTTTACTGCTATACTTGCCGCCGGTTTCTTCATAACCAGCTTGGGGTTAGGTTACTTTGCTAAAGAGAAAGCTCATGTGCTGACTCAAGTAGGTCTCCCAAACCCAGCAGTGTTGGAAGTACCAAAAGCAAAACCGGCTTCTGATGATGTCCCGGTGCTTCAAGAGCAAAAGTCGGCTACTCCAGCGACTGACGTACCTCCAGCTCAAGAGCAGAAGTAAGAAGGGTTGTAATCGCTGTATTGCCGAGGTGGTGGAATTGGTAGACACGCAACCTTGAGGTGGTTGTGCCCATAGGGTGTAGGGGTTCGAGTCCCCTTCTCGGTACCAATTATCAGGAGAGCCCGCTGTTGCGGGCTTTCTTGTAGGTGGAAGGTTACATTGACCCTGTAAGGGATCGGTCGTATACTTCCGCCCCAGCTTTGTCGCGGGGTGGAGCAGTCTGGTAGCTCGTCGGGCTCATAACCCGAAGGTCGTCGGTTCAAATCCGGCCCCCGCAACCAGTTTTAGCGGAGCCCCTTTTAAGGGGCTTTTTGTTAGCTGGACACTTTCAACGCCGCTGTTCGACGGCGTTTCAAGGATGGGCGTTTCGCCCATTTTTTTATTTTGCACAGCATGCACATACATGCACGAGGGGGTTCAGGTGTCGAGCAAGCTAGAAGAGTTGCAGGCCTTGCTGGCCCCGGTGGTCGTGGCCCTAGGCTATGAATGCTGGGGTATTGAGTTTTCGGCTCAAGGTCGCCACTCAATGTTGCGCGTTTATATCGATAAAGAGGGCGGCGTGCTGGTGGACGATTGTGCCATTGTCAGCCGTCAGATCAGCGGTGTGCTGGATGTTGAAGATCCGATCTCCGTTGAATACACCCTCGAAGTTTCCTCGCCAGGCATGGAACGCCCACTGTTCACTATTGAGCAGTTTGCAAAATTTGCCGGTGAACAAGTGAAGATCAAGCTGCGTTCTCCCTTCGAAGGGCGACGCAACTTTCAGGGCCTTCTGCGCGGTGTAGAAGAACAGGATGTCGTGGTGCAGGTAGAAGACCATGAGTTCCTGTTGCCGATCGATATGATCGACAAGGCCAACATTATTCCCAGTTTTGACTGAGACGCGGATCCCGCGGATCCAATGGCTTGCGAAAGGCGAGGCGTACGATGAGCAAAGAAGTACTGCTGGTTGTTGAGTCGGTATCCAATGAAAAGGGCGTACCGGCAAACGTGATTTTTGAAGCGCTGGAGCTGGCCCTGGCCACTGCTACCAAAAAGCGTTTTGAAGACGAAGTTGATCTGCGTGTGGAAATCAACCGCCACACCGGTGCCTATGAGACTTTCCGTCGCTGGACGGTCGTCGAAGAAGCCGATCTTGATGATCCGGCCATCGAAACCTGGCCAAGCAAGGTTGCCGAAACGCATCCTGGTGCCAAGGTCGGTGATGTCGTCGAAGAAAAGATCGAATCGATCGAATTCGGCCGTATTGCTGCACAGACCGCCAAACAGGTCATCGTGCAGAAGGTTCGCGAAGCCGAGCGCGCTCAAGTCGTTGACGCTTATCGCGAGCGCCTGGGTGAAATCATCTCCGGCACCGTGAAAAAAGTCACCCGCGACAACGTGATCGTCGACCTGGGCAACAACGCCGAAGCGTTGCTGGCCCGCGAAGACATCATCTCTCGCGAAACCTTCCGTGTCGGCGTGCGTCTGCGTGCGCTGCTCAAGGAAATCCGCACCGAGAACCGCGGCCCTCAGTTGATCCTGTCGCGTACCGCGCCGGAAATGCTGATCGAGCTGTTCCGTATCGAAGTGCCGGAAATCGCCGAAGGCCTGATCGAAGTCATGGCTGCGTCCCGCGACCCGGGCTCGCGTGCCAAGATCGCGGTCCGCTCCAAGGACAAACGCATCGACCCGCAAGGCGCTTGCATCGGTATGCGCGGTTCGCGCGTCCAGGCAGTGTCGGGCGAATTGGGTGGTGAGCGTGTGGACATCGTCCTGTGGGACGATAACCCGGCGCAGTTCGTAATCAACGCCATGTCGCCGGCTGAAGTGGCGGCAATTATCGTTGACGAGGATGCCCATGCAATGGACATCGCCGTTGGCGCAGACAATCTGGCTCAGGCCATTGGTCGTGGTGGTCAGAACGTGCGTCTGGCCAGCCAACTGACCGGCTGGACCCTGAACGTGATGACCGAATCGGACATCCAGGCTAAGCAGCAAGCAGAAACCGGTGACATCCTGCGCAACTTCATCGAAGAGCTCGAAGTCGATGAAGACCTGGCACAGGTGCTGGTAGATGAAGGCTTCACCAGCCTGGAAGAGATTGCCTACGTACCGTTGGAAGAAATGCTCAACATCGACGGCTTTGACGAAGACACCGTCAACGAGCTTCGCGCTCGGGCCAAGGATCGTTTGTTGACTAAAGCCATCGCTACTGAGGAAAAGCTGGCAGACGCCCATCCGGCCGAAGACCTGCTCTCGCTTGAGGGTATGGACAAGGATTTGGCGATGGAACTGGCGGTGCGCGGCGTAATTACCCGCGAAGACCTGGCCGAGCAGTCTATTGACGATCTGCTCGACATCGACGGCATTGACGATGATCGTGCCGGCAAGTTGATCATGGCCGCCCGAGCCCATTGGTTCGAGTAACTAGGCGCGGCCTGAGGAGAGAAGTGCATGACGCAAGTCACGGTGAAACAACTGGCCGATGAGGTCAAAACACCGGTAGAGCGCCTGTTGCAGCAGATGCGTGAGGCAGGTCTGCCGCACACCGCCGCCGACGAAGGTGTGAGCGACAGTGAGAAGCAGTCTTTGCTGACTCACTTGAAAAGCAGCCACAAGGCGAAAGTGGAAGAACCGCGCAAGATTACATTGCAGCGCAAAACCACCAGCACCCTGCGTGTTGCTGGTAGCAAGAGCATCAGCGTTGAAGTACGCAAGAAGAAAGTCTTCGTACAGCGCAGCCCGGAAGAAATCGAAGCCGAGCGCAAACGCGAACTGGAAGAACGTCGCGCAGTAGAAAATGCTGCACGTCAGAAGGCTGAAGAAGAAGCCAAGCGTCGCGCCGAAGAAGAAGCGCGTCGCCAGCCTGCTGCTGCGCAATCTGCTACCAACGACGCAGTCGCGGCTCCTGCCGCGGCCGCCGAACCTGTGCGTGAAAGCGCACCGGTTGTGGCTGCCGCTCCAGCACCGTCTGCAGACGTTCGCAACAAGCAGAACGAACAGCGCCGTCCGGACAAACCACGTGCCGACGATAACAATCGTCGCAGTGGCGGTGGTGATGGCGAGCGCAAAAACGCTCCGCATCGCGCCTCGGTCAAAGAGAAAGCGCCTGCTCCACGCGTTGCCCCACGTACTACCGACGAAGAAAGCGATAGCTTCCGTCGTGGTGGTCGCGGCAAGGCCAAGCTGAAAAAACGCAACGCCCACGGTTTCCAGAGCCCAACCGGCCCTGTCGTGCGTGATGTGCAGATCGGCGAGACCATCACTGTTGGCGATCTCGCCAATCAGATGTCGGTCAAGGCTGCTGAAATCATCAAGTTCATGTTCAAACTGGGTACCCCAGCGACCATCAACCAGGTGCTTGATCAGGAAACTGCTCAACTGGTAGCCGAAGAGCTGGGCCACAAAGTGACCCTGGTCAGCGACACTGCCCTGGAAGATTCCCTGGCCGAGTCCCTGAAGTTTGAAGGTGAGACGTTCTCCCGTGCGCCAGTTGTGACCGTAATGGGCCACGTTGACCATGGTAAGACTTCCCTGCTCGACTATATCCGTCGTGCCAAGGTAGCTGCTGGCGAAGCCGGTGGTATCACCCAGCACATCGGTGCGTACCACGTTGAAACCGAACGCGGCATGGTCACTTTCCTCGACACCCCTGGTCACGCCGCGTTTACCGCAATGCGTGCCCGTGGTGCCAAGGCAACTGACATCGTGATCCTGGTAGTTGCAGCGGACGACGGCGTAATGCCGCAGACCATTGAAGCGGTCCAGCACGCCAAGGCTGCGGGTGTTCCACTGGTTGTTGCAGTGAACAAAATCGACAAGCCGGGCGCTGATCTCGATCGCATCCGTAGCGAACTGTCGGTTCACGGCGTGACTTCCGAAGAGTGGGGCGGTGATACGCCATTCGTTTCGGTTTCGGCGAAAGTCGGTACCGGTGTAGACGAACTGCTCGAAGCGGTCCTGCTGCAAGCTGAAGTACTCGAACTGAAAGCAACTCCATCGGCTCCAGGTCGCGGTGTTGTGGTTGAATCGCGTCTCGACAAAGGTCGTGGCCCGGTTGCAACCGTTCTGGTTCAAGACGGTACCCTGCGCCAAGGCGACATGGTGCTGGTCGGTTCGAACTATGGCCGTGTACGTGCCATGCTCGACGAGAACGGCAAGCCAATCAAGGAAGCTGGTCCTTCCATCCCTGTCGAGATCCTCGGCCTGGACGGTACCCCGGACGCTGGCGACGAGATGAGCGTGCTGTCCGACGAGAAGAAAGCCCGTGAAGTGGCTCTGTTCCGTCAAGGCAAGTTCCGCGAAGTCAAACTGGCTCGCGCTCACGCCGGCAAGCTGGAAAACATCTTCGAAAACATGGGCCAGGCAGAGAAGAAGACGCTCAACATCGTCCTCAAATCTGACGTCCGTGGTTCCCTCGAAGCGTTGAACGGCGCCTTGAATGGCCTGGGTAACGACGAAGTGCAAGTGCGTGTTGTAGGCGGTGGCGTAGGTGGTATCACCGAATCCGACGCCAACCTGGCACTGGCTTCCAACGCTGTACTGTTTGGCTTCAACGTGCGTGCCGATGCTGGCGCACGGAAGATCGTCGAGCAGGAAGGCCTGGACATGCGTTACTACAACGTCATCTACGACATCATCGAAGACGTCAAGAAAGCCCTTACCGGCATGCTTGGCAGCGATGTCCGGGAGAACATCCTGGGTGTTGCCGAGGTGCGTGACGTGTTCCGCTCGCCGAAATTCGGCGCGATCGCCGGTTGCATGGTTATCGAAGGTACTGTGCACCGTAACCGTCCAATCCGTGTACTGCGTGAAGACATCGTTATCTTCGAAGGCGAGCTGGAATCCCTGCGCCGCTTCAAGGATGACGCTTCCGAAGTGCGTGCCGGCATGGAATGCGGTATCGGCGTCAAGAGCTACAACGACGTCAAGCCTGGCGACAAGATCGAAGTCTACGAGAAGGTTCAGGTTGCTCGCAGCCTCTAACTCGCGCACTTCCGGAGCCACGCCGCGTGTGGGCATGCAAATGCCCCGCGCAGCGTACGGACTCTAAACGCAACGCCCGGTCTGGCTTTTGTCAGGCCGGGCGTTTGCCGCTTTCAGACCTCACGGGTTTCACCGTGTGGCAGTAACAGGTAACAAGACATGGCAAAAGAATACAGCCGTACCCAGCGTATCGGCGATCAGATGCAGCGCGAGCTGGCCCAACTGATCCGTCGCGAAGTCAAAGACCCTCGCGTTGGCCTGGTCACCATCACCGCCGTAGAAGTGAGCCGTGACGTGGGTCACGCCAAGATCTTCATCACCGTGATGGGGCAGGACAGCAGCGAAGAAATCGCACAAAGCATCAAGGTGCTCAACTCGGCCGCAGGTTTCCTGCGCATGCAGTTAGCCCGTGAAATGAAGCTGCGCAGTGTTCCTCAGTTGCACTTCCACTACGACGAAAGCGTCGTGCGGGGTGCGCACCTGTCGGCATTGATCGAGCGCGCCGTGGCTGAAGACAGCCAGCATCCGTCCACACCTGAAGACGCCAAGGAGTAAGCGGTGGCTCAGGTCAAACGTATCCGTCGCAACGTCAGCGGCATAATCCTGCTCGACAAGCCCATTGGCTTTACCTCCAATGCCGCGTTGCAGAAGGTCCGCTGGCTGCTCAACGCCGAAAAGGCCGGGCACACCGGCAGCCTCGATCCTTTGGCCACCGGTGTACTGCCATTGTGCTTTGGCGAGGCCACCAAGTTTTCGCAATACCTGCTCGATTCCGACAAGGGTTACGAAACCCTGATGCAATTGGGCAAGACCACCACCACGGCCGACGCCGAAGGTGATGTTCTGCAGGTTCGCGATGTGACCGTTGGTCGTGCAGATATTGAAGCCGCTTTACCGGGTTTTCGTGGGCAAATCAGTCAGATACCGCCGATGTACTCGGCGCTCAAGCGTGATGGCCAGCCTCTTTACAAGCTGGCACGTGCGGGCGAAGTAGTGGAGCGCGAACCGCGTTCTGTTACTATTGCGCGCTTGGAACTGCTCGCCTGTGAAGGCGACACTGCCCGCCTGGCCGTGGACTGCAGCAAAGGCACCTATATCCGTACCCTCGTGGAAGATATCGGTGAAAAGCTCGGTTGCGGTGCGTACGTTGCAGAACTGCGACGCACCCAGGCCGGCCCTTTCAGCCTGGCCCAGACGGTCACGCTGGAAGAGTTGGAAGCCGTACACGCCGAAGGCGGCAACGAAGCGGTTGATCGCTTCCTGATGCCATCGGACAGCGGTTTGCTGGATTGGCCATTGCTGCACTTCTCGGAGCACAGCGCGTTCTACTGGCTCAACGGCCAGCCGGTACGTGCCCCGGATGCCCCCAAGTTCGGCATGGTGCGGGTACAGGATCATAATGGTCGCTTCATCGGTATCGGTGAAGTGAGCGAAGACGGGCGCATCGCGCCGCGTCGACTGATTCGGTCAGAATGACCGGACGAGGGTGGCTGTTAACAGGCACGGTCACTACTCATTTTTAGATACAGGGATTTGTCCCTGGCCTGTTGAAACTGCCCTTTGGGTGGTTTCCTGAAAAAAGGATTGCCTCATGGCTCTCGACGTTCAAGAAAAAGCACAAATCGTTGCTGACTATCAGCAAGCTGTTGGTGACACTGGTTCGCCAGAAGTGCAAGTTGCACTGCTGACCCACAACATCAACAAGCTGCAAGGTCACTTCAAGGCCAACGGTAAAGATCACCACTCCCGTCGTGGTCTGATCCGCATGGTAAACCAGCGCCGTAAGCTGCTGGACTACCTGAAAGGCAAGGATCTGGGTCGTTATCAGACTCTGATCGGTCGCCTGGGTCTGCGTCGCTAATAAGCGATTGCGCTAGAGGTTGGTTGTCTGCCGTGTGCCAGTGGGATTCCCGCTGGCTCATGGTAGGCTCCCAGCCTCAAGTTTTATCTGGATACACGTTTTACCCTGGACCAGGTTCGGGCCGATTCCCGACATTGCCCAAGAATTTCGCAAGAAGACAAGTTCCCCCAAGAGCCACAAAGAAGGTAGGACACCGTGAACCCGGTTATTAAAAAATTCCAGTTCGGTCAGTCGACCGTTACCCTCGAGACAGGCCGTATCGCCCGTCAAGCCTCCGGCGCAGTGCTGGTTACCGTTGACGACGACGTTACCGTTCTGGTGACTGTAGTTGGCGCCAAGACCGCTGACCCGAGCAAAGGCTTCTTCCCTCTGTCCGTTCACTACCAGGAAAAGACTTACGCTGCCGGTAAGATCCCTGGCGGTTTCTTCAAGCGTGAAGGCCGTCCTTCCGAGAAAGAAACCCTGACTTCCCGACTGATCGACCGTCCGATCCGTCCGCTGTTCCCAGAAGGCTTCATGAACGAAGTGCAGGTTGTCTGCACCGTCGTTTCCACCAGCAAAAAGACCGATCCGGACATCGCTGCGATGATCGGTACTTCGGCTGCCCTGGCCATCTCCGGCATTCCTTTCGATGGCCCGATCGGCGCTGCCCGCGTTGCTTTCCACGAAAGCACCGGCTATCTGCTGAACCCGACTTACGAGCAACAGAAAGCTTCGAGCCTGGACATGGTTGTAGCCGGTACCTCGGAAGCCGTGTTGATGGTTGAATCGGAAGCCAAAGAGCTGACCGAAGACCAGATGCTGGGTGCCGTACTGTTCGCCCACGACGAGTTCCAGGCTGTCATCAAGGCCGTCACCGAGCTGGCTGCCGAAGCTGCCAAGCCAACCTGGACCTGGGCTCCACAAGCTGAAGCGACCGAACTGCTGGGCGCTATCCGCTCCGAGTTCGGCGCTGCCATCTCCGACGCCTACACCATCACCGTCAAGGCCGACCGTTACGCTCGCCTGGGCGAGCTGAAGGATCAGGTTGTGGCCAAGCTGTCCGGTGAAGAAGGCCAGCCTTCCTCCAGCGACGTCAAAGCGGCTTTCGGTGAAATCGAATACCGCACCGTTCGCGAAAACATCGTTAACGGCAAGCCACGTATCGACGGTCGCGACACCCGTACCGTACGTCCGCTGAACATCGAAGTCGGCGTTCTGCCGAAGACTCACGGTTCGGCGCTGTTCACCCGTGGTGAAACCCAGGCTCTGGTAGTCGCGACCCTGGGCACCGCCCGTGACGCACAACTGCTGGACACCCTGGAAGGCGAGAAAAAAGACCCGTTCATGCTGCACTACAACTTCCCTCCGTTCTCGGTGGGCGAGTGTGGTCGCATGGGTGGTGCTGGTCGTCGCGAAATCGGTCACGGCCGTCTGGCCCGTCGTTCGATCGCCGCGATGCTGCCTGCAGCTGACGTGTTCCCGTACACCATCCGTGTTGTGTCGGAAATCACCGAGTCCAACGGTTCCAGCTCCATGGCTTCCGTTTGCGGTGCTTCCCTGGCACTGATGGACGCGGGTGTGCCGATGAAGGCGCCGGTTGCCGGTATCGCCATGGGCCTGGTTAAAGAAGGCGAGAAGTTCGCCATCCTGACCGACATCCTGGGCGACGAAGACCACCTGGGCGACATGGACTTCAAAGTAGCCGGTACCGCCAAAGGTGTGACCGCGCTGCAGATGGACATCAAGATCAAAGGCATCACCGAAGAAATCATGGAAATCGCCCTGGGCCAAGCCCTGGAAGCGCGCCTGAACATTCTCGGTCAGATGAACCAGATCATTGGTCAGTCCCGCACCGAACTGTCGGAAAATGCTCCGACCATGATCGCGATGAAAATCGACACCGACAAAATCCGTGATGTCATCGGTAAAGGCGGCGCGACTATCCGTGCGATCTGTGAAGAAACCAAGGCTTCGATCGACATCGAAGACGATGGCTCGATCAAGATCTTCGGCGAAACCAAGGAAGCGGCTGAAGCAGCACGTCAGCGCGTTCTGGGCATCACTGCTGAGGCCGAGATCGGCAAGATCTACGTCGGTAAGGTTGAGCGCATCGTCGACTTCGGCGCATTCGTCAACATCCTGCCGGGCAAGGACGGTCTGGTTCACATCTCCATGCTGAGCGACGCTCGCGTTGAGAAAGTGACCGACATCCTGAAGGAAGGCCAGGAAGTGGAAGTGCTGGTACTGGACGTGGACAACCGCGGCCGTATCAAGCTGTCCATCAAGGACGTAGCAGCAGCCAAAGCTTCGGGCGTTTAAACCCCCCGAGCTTTCAGCTGAAAAAGGGACTCTTCGGAGTCCTTTTTTTATGGGCGCTGGAAAGTAGCGGGAAATCAGCCGTTTAGCTGAATCCAAAAGCCGCAACTTGCATGCAGCCACGATGGTATTCATGCAACTTGCACGATTCCGAAAATTGCGCGCTTTTATAACTTGTTGTTTTATATGAGTTTTATGGGCTCATCAAACTTGGCACACTGCCTGCAATATTCCTGTTAACGCTGCAGCATCAAGGTTTACGTACTGCAGACTTTTAATAAAACAGGAGTTACTCGTATGAAGAAGTTCGCTCTCGCTACTGCTACCGCTCTGACCCTGGCCATGGGTGCTAACGTAGCCTTTGCTCAGACTTCCCAAGCCCCTATGACGCTGGCGGCCGGTGAAGTGACCAAGGCTAAAGAGTCCACCTCGGATACCTGGATCACCACCAAAGTGAAAGCTGACCTGCTGACCGAGAAAGGTATTCCTGGTTCGGACATCAAGGTTGAAACCAACAAAGGCGTGGTTTCCCTGTCCTCCGAAGTCGCTATTTCGGACTCGCAAAAAGCGACCGCTGTAGCCATCACCAAGAAAATCAAGGGTGTCACTGCTGTTTCTGCTGATGGCCTACTGGCTGGCGGCGCAACCAAAGCTGATGGTATCGATAAAACCAAGGGCGCAGCTGCTAGCGCTAAAGAGTCCACTTCGGATACTTGGATCACCACCAAAGTCAAAGCTGATCTGGTAACCGAGAAAGGCATTCCTGGTACTGACATCAAAGTCGAAACCAACAAAGGCGTAGTGTCCCTGTCTTCGACCGCAGCGGTCACTGAAGCTCAGAAAACTACCGCGGTGAACATCACCAAGAAAATCAAAGGCGTTAAAGCTGTATCGGCCGACGGCCTGAAAGCAGAGTAACGCACCCGTTTCGTCTGAACCGAATGGCGGCGGCTTAGGGTGAGTTAGATATCCACCTGATGCACCTCTGGAGTTCATGCGACCGACCACACGGATGTGGTCATTACAGGCCCCGGCACTTGTGTCGGGGCCTGTTCTATTCTGGGCTGGAATACAAACGTTACAGGTATGAGATTCAAATGTGGGAGCGGGCTTGCCCGCGAAGGGGCAGTGTCAGTTGACAGATTCGTCGACTGACCCACCGCCTTGGCGGGCCAGCCCCCGCCCCCAATTTGTGTTTTGGTTGGGTGTGTTTT